>DAORSF010000175.1:0-5293 GCA_035443405.1 Burkholderiaceae bacterium
CGAACTGCCTGAGCACGCGCTCGGAGACCAGGATCAGCGCGCCCGCGCCGTCCGAAGTCTGCGAACTGTTGCCCGCGGTCACGCTGCCCATGCCGGTCGGCTTGCCGTTCGCATCGCGCTGCGCGGCGAATACCGCCCGAAGCTTCGACAGTGCCTCGAGCGTCGTGTCGGCGCGCGGCCCCTCGTCGAGTTCGACGCGACGCGTGCGCAGGTCGATCTCGCGACTGGCCAGGTTCGGGACGCGCTCGACCACCTCGAACGGGCTGATCTCGTCGGCGAACTCGCCGGCGCGTTGCGCGGCGATCGCCTTCTGGTGGGATGCCAGCGCGAACGCGTCCTGCGCCTCGCGCGCGACCTCCCACTGCTGCGCGACCTTTTCGGCGGTCAGCCCCATGCCGTACGCAATGCCGAGGTTCTCGTCGCCGTCGAAGACGCGCGGATTGATCGACGGCTTGTTGCCCATCATCGGCACCATGCTCATCGACTCGGTGCCTGCCGCGATCATGACATCGGCCTCTCCGACACGGATCCGGTCGGCAGCCATGGCGATCGCGGTCAGGCCCGACGCGCAGAAACGGTTGACCGTGACGCCGCCGACGGTGTCGGGCAGTCCGGCCAGCAGCGCGCCGATGCGGGCGACGTTCAGCCCCTGCTCGGCCTCGGGAATCGCGCAGCCGACGATCGCGTCCTCGATCGTCTTCGGGTCGAGCGCCGGCACCTGCGCGAGCGCCGAGCGAATCGCGTGCACCAGCAGGTCGTCGGGGCGGACGCTGCGGAACACGCCCTTCGGCGCCTTGCCGACCGGCGTGCGCGTCGCGGCCACGATGTAGGCATCCTGCACTTGCTTGCTCATTCTCAACTCCTGGAATTCGTCGGGCTGGCGCGGCTCGGCGCGCACGGCGCCAGTTGCGTACCGCTCAGTTACGTACCGGCTTTCCGGTCTGCATCATCCCCATGATGCGTTCCTGGGTCTTCGGATGCGTGAGCAGGCTCGTGAAGGCCTTGCGCTCGAGCGCCATCAGCCATTCCTCGTCGACCAGCGAGCCCGGCTCGACATCCCCGCCGCACATCACCTCGGCGATCGTCCGCCCCAGGTGGTAGTCGTGCGCCGTGATGAAGCCCCCGTCGCGCATGTTCAGCATCTGCGCGCCGACGGTGGCCGTGCCCGTGCGTCCGGCGACCCGGATCGTCGACTTGCGCGGCGGCCGGTAGCCGGCGTCGCTCAGCGCTTTCGCCTCCCGGATCGCCACGTACAGGAGTTCCTGGCGGTGGAACACGATGCGATCCTCGGCCTGCAGGTAACCCATCGCGCGCGCCTCGATCGCCGAGCGCGACACCTGCGCGGTGCCTGCCGCCAGCACGTACTTCTTCAGGAAGTCGAGCAGGTTCGCGTCCGGCGCGAGCGCGTTCTCCTCTGCCGCGCGGCGCGCGCCGTACGCCAGACCGCCGCCGCCCGGGACCAGGCCCACGCCGACCTCGACCAGCCCGATGTAGCTCTCGAGGTGCGCGACGCGGCGCGCGCAGTACATCGCCAGTTCGCAGCCGCCCCCGAGCGCCATGTTCGCCACGGCGGCCACGGTGGGCACCTGCGCGTAGCGAAGGCGAAGCATCGCGTCCTGCAGCGCCTTCTCGGCCTCGCCGATCGCCGCGACGCCGCCGGACATGAACACCGGCAGCATGGCCTGCAGGTCCGCGCCGTACGAGAACGGGTCGTCGGGCGACCAGACCACCAGTCCCTTGTAGTCGCGCTCGGCGAGCTCGACACCCTTCAGAAGCCCGGCGATCACGCCGGGGCCGATCGCGTGAACCTTGGTGCGGATCGACGCGACCAGCACGTCGTCGACGCCGCGACCATCGAGCGTCCACAACCGGATCGATTCGTCCTCGAACACCGTGTTGCCGCCGGAGTGGCCGCTGGGCGCGTGCTCGCCTGCCAGGGTCACGGGAAACAGCTGGCGCTGGTAGACCGGATGCTTCGCGCGCGGCACGAACTCGCCACGCGCCGGCGACCACGAGCCGTCGGGCTGGTGCACGCCGCCGCGTTGCGCCACGGGCCCGTCGAAGACCCACTTCGGCAACGGCACGTCGGCGAGCGCCTTGCCGGCATCGATGTCGGCCTTGATCCATTCGGCGACCTGTCGCCAGCCGGCCTGCTGCCAGGCCTCGAACGGGCCCTGCGCCATCGCGAACCCGAAGCGCATCGCCAGGTCGACGTCGCGCGCGGTGTCGGCGATCTCCTCGAGCTTGCACGCGGCGTAGTGCCAGGAGTCGCGCAGGATCGCCCAGACGAACTGCGCCTGCGGGTTGGTCGATTCGCGAAGCAGCTTCAGCCGCTCGGCCGGATCCTTCTTCTTGAGAATCCGCACCACGGTCTCGTCGGCCTTCGCGCCGGCCGGCACGTAGTCACCCTTTGCCGGATCGAAGCGCAGCACCGCCTTGCCGTCCTTGCGGTAGAAGCCGGCGCCGGTCTTCTGGCCCAGCGCACCCTTGCCGATCAAGGTCGCGAGCGGCCCGGGCGTCGCGTACTGCGCGGCGAACGCGTCGTCCTTCAGGTTGTCCTGCATCGTCTTCATCACGTGGCCGATCGTGTCGAGACCGACCAGGTCCGCCGTGCGGAAGGTGCCCGATTTCGCGCGGCCGAGGTTTGCGCCGGTCAGGTCGTCGACCACGTCGAAGCCGAGCCCGACCTTCGCGGCCTCGGCCATCGTCGCGAACATGCCGAAGGTGCCGATCCGGTTGGCGATGAAGTTCGGCGTGTCCTTCGCGCGCACGCAACCCTTGCCGAGCGTCGTCGTCAGGAAAGTCTCGAGGCGATCGACGATCGCCGGGTCGGTGTCCGGCGTCGCGATCAGTTCGACCAGGTGCATGTAGCGCGGCGGATTGAAGAAGTGGACGCCGCAGAAGCGCTTGCGCAGCCCCGCATCGAAGCCTTCCGCCAGCTTGCCGATCGACAGCCCGGACGTGTTGGTGGCGAAGATCGCGTCTGCGCCCAGGAACGGCGCCACCCGGCGGTACAGGTCGTGCTTCCAGTCCATCCGCTCGGCGATCGCCTCGATCACCAGGTCGCAGTCGGCGAGCTTCCCGAGGTCGTCGTCGTAGTTCGCCGCTGCGATGTACGCGGCGAGGTCGGGGTGGCCGAGCGGCGCCGGATTCAGCTTCTTCAGCCCTTCGATCGCCTTCAGGACGACGCCGTTCTTCGGTCCTTCCCTCGCCGGCAGGTCGAACAGCACGACGTCGACCTGCGCATTCACCAGATGCGCGGCGATCTGCGCGCCCATCACGCCGGCGCCGAGGACGGCGGCCTTCTTCACCACGAAATTGACCACTTGCTCACTCCTCGCGTAGCCAGGTCTGCGTACGCCCGAGCAGCGGCAGGCCGATGTAGCCGCGCACCTCGAGCTTCTTCCCGCCTTCGGTCAGCCGCATCTGGCTGCGGTAGACCTTGCCGTTGTTCGGGTCGAGGATGCTGCCGCCGTCGAACAGGTCCGGCTGGTCGGCGTTCTTCCGGATGCCGGAGACGATCGTCATGCCCTGCACCGGCTGGTCCTTGCGATCGTCGGTGCACTTGTCGCAGACCGCGTCGGTCTTGTCGGTCAGGATCTTCTCGATCTTCCCGCTGATCACGCCGTCCTTCTCGGTGATGCGGATCATCGCCTTCGGCTGCTTCGTCTCGTCGTCGATGTTCTTCCAGAGCCCGACCGGCGAAGCGGGCGCCTGCGCGCGCAGCGCCGGCGCCGCAAGAGCCAGCAGCGCGGCAGCCAGCAGCGGCGCGCCGACGGCGCGCAGCGGGAAGCGGATCGTTGTCATCGTGGATTCCTCCGTGTCAGGGTGCGATCGCGCTAGAACAGCTCGACCTCGACGTTCATCAGCGGCGCCGCGCCGGCCCGCGCAGTGCGGATCAGCGAGGCGGTTTCCGGGAACAGCTTCGCGAAGTAGAACCGCGCGGTCGCCAGTTTCGAACGATAGACCGGATCGCCCGAGTCCGCGCGATCGAGCGCGATGCGCGCCATCCGCGCCCAGAAGTAGCCCAGCACCAGGTGGCCGATGACCCGCAGGTAGTCGACCGCGGCCGCTCCGGCCTCGTCGGCGTTGCCGAAGGCCTTCATGCCGATCTCCATCGTCAGCTTCTCGACCTTCTGGCCGAGGTCGGCCAGCGGATTGACGAACTCGGCCATCTCCTCGTTGGTGCCCTCGGCCTCGACCAGCGCGCTGACCAGCTTGCCGAACTTGCGCAGCTTCGCGCCGTTGTCGCCGAGCACCTTGCGGCCGAGCAGGTCGAGCGACTGGATCGTGTTCGTGCCCTCGTAGATCATGTTGATGCGGGCGTCGCGCACGTACTGCTCCATGCCCCACTCGCGGATGTAGCCGTGGCCGCCGTAGACCTGCATCGCCAGGTTCGTGCACGCGAAGCCGTTGTCGGTGATGAAGGCCTTCACGACCGGCGTGAGCAGCGCCAGCATGTCCTCGGCCTCCTTGCGGGCCTCGGCATCCGGATGCGCCGTCGCGACGTCCGCCTGCAGCGCGGTCCAGTAGGCGAACGCCCGCGAGCCCTCGGCATAGGCCTTCTGCGTGAGCAGCATCCGGCGCACGTCCGGGTGCACGATGATCGGGTCGGCCGGCTTGTCGGGCGCCTTCGGCCCCGACAGCGAACGCATCTGCAGCCGCTCCTTGGCGTAGTCGAGCGAGTTCTGGTAGGCGACCTCCATCAGCCCGAGCGACTGCATGCCGACGCCGATTCGCGCGGCGTTCATCATCACGAACATCGCGTTCAGGCCCTTGTTCGGCTCGCCGACCAGCCAGCCGGCGGCGCCGTCGAGGTCGATCACGCAGGTGGCGTTCGCGTGGATGCCCATCTTCTCCTCGAGCCGCGCGCACTTCACGCCGTTGCGCGCCCCGAGCGTGCCATCGGGGTTGGGAACGAACTTCGGCACGATGAACAGCGAGATGCCCTTGGTGCCCGACGGCGCCCCGGGCAGGCGCGCGAGCACCAGGTGCACGATGTTGTCGGCGAGGTCGTGCTCGCCCGACGAGATGAAGATCTTGGTGCCGGTGATTCGATGGCTGCCGTCGGCCTGCGGCTCGGCCTTCGTGCGCAACAGGCCGAGGTCGGTGCCGCAGTGCGGCTCGGTCAGGCACATCGTCCCGGTCCATTCGCCGGAGACGAGCTTCGGGATGTACAGCGCTTTCTGCCCGGGCGTGCCGTGCTCGTGCAGGCAGTCGTACGCGCCGTGCGTGAGACCCGGGTACATCGCCCAGGCCTGGCTGCCCGAGTTCATCATCTCCTGGAACGCGA
>DAORSF010000176.1:0-5254 GCA_035443405.1 Burkholderiaceae bacterium
CGCCGAACAGCGCCATGATTCCCGCCATCAGGATCGCGGTCTTCATCCAGTTGAACATTTCGTGCGTGCTCCTAGTGTGTGTCGCCAGGACACCTCTGCGGCCAATATCGGGGTCATCCGCCGGCGATGCAAGTGGCGCGCCCGGCGAACGCAGCGCTAGGTCGCAGGCGACATGACGAACCTTTCGCCGGCTTCGACCGGGCAGCCGCGCAGGAACGCCTCCGCCGGCAGGCGCCGGCTGCCCGGGCGCTGCAGTTCGCGCAGTTCGACCGCGCCATCGCCGCAGGCGACGACGAGGCGACCCGGTCCGGCGAGCAGCACGGTGCCGGGTCGCAGCGACGGCGCCGCGGCCGACACGTGCCCGGATTCGTCGCCGGCGGCCGCCGCCGCGGCCCAGACCTTGATCGGCGCCTCGGGCATGCGCTCGAGCACCGCCGTCGCGCCGGGCACCGGGTCGAACGCGCGCACGCGATCGACGATCCGGCGCGCGGCATGCGTCCAGTCGATCGACGCGTCGGCGCGCGTGAGCTTGTTCGCGTAGCAGGCGCCGTCGGCCGGCTGCGGCTGCGCACGCAGCGTCCCGGCGCGCAGCCGCTCGAGCGCCGCGACGATCGCACGCGCACCGAGCGTGGCGAGCCGGTCGTGCAGGCTGCCGCCGGTGTCGTCGCCGCGGATCGGCTCGCGCTCGACGAGCAGCATCGGCCCGGTGTCGAGCCCCTCGTCCATCTGCATGATCGTGATGCCGGTCTCGCTGTCGCCGGCCTCGATCGCGCGCTGGATCGGCGCGGCGCCGCGCCAGCGCGGCAGCAGCGACGCGTGGATGTTCAGGCAGCCGTGGCGCGGAATGGCGAGCACTTCGGCCGGCAGGATCAGGCCGAATGCCGCGACCACCATGACGTCGGCCGCGACCGCGCGCAGCCTCGACTGGATCGCCGCATCGCGCAGGGTTCGGGGCTGCTCGATCGCGAAGCCGCGTTCGCGGGCGAGTCGCTTGACCGCGCTCTCGTGCAGTGCACGCCCGCGTCCGGCGGGCTTGTCGACGCGCGTGAGCACCAGCGCGATCTCGTGGCCGGCAGCCGCGATCGCCTCGAGCGCCGCCGCGGCGAACTCCGGCGTGCCGGCGAAGACGATGCGCAGCGCTGGCCGGCCCATCGGCATCGGACGCCCGCGCAGTGCCGGGGACCCGCCGTCAGGCGACGGCGCGATCGGCCTTCAGCAGCCGGGACTTGATGCGCGACTGCTTGAGCCGCGACAGGTATTGCACGAAGACGCGGCCGTTCAGGTGGTCGATCTCGTGCTGCACGCACACCGCCAGCAGCCCGTCGGCTTCGACCGTGAACGGCTTGCCGTGCTCGTCGAGCGCGCGCACGGTCACCCTGTCGGGACGCTCGACCTCGTCGTAGATCCCCGGCACCGACAGGCAGCCTTCCTCGTAGACCTTCGAATCGACGCTGCGCTCGACGATCTCGGGGTTGATGAACACGCGCAACTGGTCGCGGCCCTCGGACACGTCGAGGACGATCACGCGCAGGTGCACGTCGACCTGCGTCGCCGCCAGCCCGATGCCGGGCGCCGCATACATGGTTTCTGCCATGTCGCGGACCAGTTGCCGGATGTGCTGGTCGACCTCGCGCACCGGTTCGGCGACGCGGTGCAGGCGCGGGTCGGGATAGCGAAGAATGTTCAGTACGGCCATCGGGAAATATCTACCGTCCGTAAGATCGCGCAGCCAAGTTTGCTTGCGGCATCAATGCATTAGCGGCAGAATCCAAAGCGACTTGGAAGCTCGATATCGGGGCTGTGTCGCCTGGATCAAGCCTCCCGAAACCCACTCGGCTGAACGGCGCGTCACTTCATGAAAAAGTTTAGCACGCACATTCTGGCGCTCGCCGTCTCGCTTTCCGCGACGCTCGGGGCCGTGGCGCTGGCGCAGGGCACTCCCCCGCTCGAACTGTCGAAGGACGCCCCGGACCGCTACATCGTGGTCAAGGGCGACACGCTGTGGGACATCTCGGGGCGCTTCCTGCAGAAGCCGTGGCGCTGGCCCGAGATCTGGCAGCTCAATCGCGAGCAGATCAAGGATCCGCACTGGATCTACCCGGGCGACGTGGTCTACCTCGACACGAGCGGCGCGTCACCGCGACTTCGGCTGGGCCGCCGGGTCGGCGGCGGCCGCAGCGCCGATTCCGCCGCCAACGGCGCCGGCAATGGCGCCGGCCTGCCGTCCGAGCGCCTGCAGCCGCGCGTGCGCTCCGAGGCCCTCGAGCGCGAGGCGGTGCCGACGATCAGCTCGACCGAGATCGAGGCCTTCCTGAACCGGCCGCTGGTCGTCGACGAGGCGGGGCTGAAGTCGCACCCGCGCATCGTCGGCACGCAGGAAGGCCGCGTGAACCTGGGTCGCGGCGATCTCGCCTATGCGCGCGGCATCGGCGACGAGTCGACCCGGGAATGGCACGTCTACCGCTCGGCGAAGCCGCTGCTCGACCCCGACACGCGCCAGCCGATCGCCTACGAGGCGATGTTCGTCGGCTCCGCGAAGCTCGAGCGCGGCGGCGACCCGGCCACGCTGCGCATCGTCGCCAGCAGCGAGGAGATCGGCGTCGGCGACCGGCTCATGCCCGCCGAACGCGCCGTGCCGGTCAACTACGCGCCGCGCGCCCCCGAGTCCCGGGTCGCCGGCCGCATCGTGTCGGTCTACCGCGGCGTGTCGCAGGTCGGCCGCACCAACGTGGTGGCGCTGAACGTCGGCAAGGCCGCCGGGGTCGAAGTCGGCAACGTGCTCGCGATCAGCCAACGCGGCCAGTCGGTCACCGACCGCGAAGCCGCCAGGCCGGAACTGATCACGCTTCCGGATCGGCCGGTTGGCCATCTTCTCGTCTTCCGTGTCTTCGATAAGATCGCATACGGTCTGGTGATGGAGGCGTCGCATCCGATTGCGGTCGGCGACGCCGTATCGAACCCGTAGCAGCGATCCCGAATGCCCCTTTCCGCCGAGGCGCGCGAAGAGCGCGCCGTCTGGCTTCGTCTCGTCCTCACGCCGGGCATCGGTCCGGCCTCGGTGCGCCGCCTGCTCGAGGCGTTCGGCCTGCCCGAAGACATCTTCGCCGCCGGACGCTCGAAGCTGGCGGCAGCGCTCGATGGCGCGCGCGCCCAGGCGCTGCTGGCCAACGACGAAGCACGTGAAGCGCAGGTCGACGCCGCGCTGCGCTGGGCCGGCGACGACCGGCACCACCTCGTCGCGCTCACCGACGCCGCCTATCCCGCGCGACTGCTCGGCATCGGCGATCCACCGTCGCTGCTGTTCGTGCGCGGCGACCCGGCCGCGTTGTCGCGGCCGTCGCTGGCCATCGTCGGCAGCCGTCACCCGACGCGCACCGGCGTCGGGCTCGCGCAGGCCTTCGCGCAGGCGCTGGCCGACGCCGGGCTGCAGATCTGCAGCGGGCTCGCGCAGGGCATCGACGCGGCCGCGCATCGCGGCGCGCTCGCCGGGCGCGCCGGCACGCTGGCGGTCGTCGGCACCGGCGTCGACCTGACGTATCCGGCCGCGCACGCCGAGCTGGCCGACGCGATCGCCGAGCGCGGCGCGATCGTCTCCGAGCTGCCGCTGGGCACGGGCCCGCAGCGCGCGAACTTCCCGCGCCGCAACCGCCTGATCGCCGGCCTGTCGCTCGGCGTGCTGGTGGTCGAAGCGGCCCGACACTCGGGTTCGCTGATCACGGCACGCCAGGCGGCGGAGTTCGGGCGCGAGGTGATGGCGATTCCCGGCTCGATCCACTCACCCGTGGCCAAGGGGTGCCACCAGCTGATCCGCGAGGGCGCCAAGCTGGTCGAGTCGGCCGAGGACGTCCTGGTCGAGGTTCGGGCGCAGATGACGCAGACGACCGGGGCGGCCCCCGGCGGAACCGGCGCTGGGCCCGCCGCGGTCCGGGCGGGATCCGCCACGGCCCACGTTCGATCCGCCGCGGCCCCCGCGGGGCCGCCCAGCGCCGATGCGGCCAGGCTGCTGGTCGAACTCGGATGGGATCCCGCCGATCCGGACACGCTCGCCGAGCGCACCGGCCAGCCGGTCGGTGCGATCGCGGCAGGCCTGCTCGAGCTCGAATTGGCGGGGCTTGCCGAACGCTGGATCGACGGCCGGTACGTGCGTTCGGGCCGCTGATCCCGCGGCGGCGCGGGTGCGCCGGCGCGGGCGCGCCGACCGCGACTCGGCCCTCGGGCCGCCGCCGTCGGGCCGAATGCCGGCTTGCGCCCGATCCCGGGCGACACTTATGATTGGCGCCCTTTCGAGCGGCGCCGCCGCCGCGACCGCCCTGCCGCCCGACCCGGGACGTCCATGAGCAAAGCCCTGATCATCGCCGAGAAACCGTCCGTGGCCGCCGACATCGCGCGGGCACTGGGCGGCTTCACTCGCCAGGGCGAATACTTCGAGAGCGACGACTACGTGCTGTCGTCGGCCGTCGGTCACCTGGTCGAGATTGCTGCCCCCGAGCAATACGAGGTCAAACGGGGGAAGTGGTCATTCGCTCACTTGCCGGTGATCCCGCCGCATTTCGACCTGCACCCGATCGCGCGCAGCGAGGACCGGCTCAAGCTGCTCACCCGCCTGATCAAGCGCAAGGACGTCCACCGGCTGATCAACGCGTGCGACGCGGGCCGCGAGGGCGAACTGATCTTCCGGCTGATCGTGCAGCACGCGAAGGCGAAGCAGCCGATCCAGCGGCTTTGGCTGCAATCGATGACGCCGGCAGCGATCCGCGAGGCGTTCGCGACGCTGCGCGACGATGCGCAGATGCTGCCGCTGGCCGACGCGGCGCGCAGCCGTTCCGAGGCCGACTGGCTGGTCGGCATCAACGGCACGCGCGCGATGACCGCGTTCAACTCGCGCGACGGCGGCTTCTACAAGACCACCGTCGGCCGCGTGCAAACGCCGACGCTGACCATCGTCGTCGAGCGCGAGGAGCGCATCAAGCGCTTCGTACCGCGTGACTACTTCGAAGTCCGGGCGACCTTCCAGGCCGAAGCGGGCACTTACGAAGGTCGGTGGTTCGACCGCGGCTTCAAGCGCTCGGACGGCGAGCCCGACGGCCGCGCCGAGCGGCTCTGGCAGCGCGACCGCGCCGAAGGCATCGTCGAGCGTTGCCGCGACAAGCCTGGCGTGGCCAGCGAGGAGTCGAAGCCCAGCACCCAGCTGTCGCCGCTGCTGTTCGACCTCACCAGCCTTCAGCGCGAGGCGAACTCGCGCTTCGGCTTCTCG
>DAORSF010000177.1:0-5254 GCA_035443405.1 Burkholderiaceae bacterium
ATCGGCCATCGCGCGATCGGGCGCGGACCGGCGCGATGAGCGCCGACTCGGCCCGCACACCGGCGCCGGGTGTCGACGTCGCTGCGGTCCACGAGTACCTGCTGGGGCTGCAGCACCGCATCGTCGCCGGGCTCGAGGCGATCGACGGACAGGCGTTCCGCACCGACACGTGGCATCGCCCCGAGGGCGGCGGCGGCATCACGCGGGTGATCGAGGAAGGCGGTGTGTTCGAACGCGGCGCCGTGCTGTTCTCGCACGTTCGCGGCGCGCGGCTGCCGGCCTCCGCCAGCGCGCATCGCGCCGAGCTCGCCGGGCGCTCGTTCGAGGCGATGGGCGTGTCGCTGGTGCTCCATCCGCGCAACCCGTACGTGCCGACCGTACATCTCAATGTGCGTTTCTTCGTCGCGCACGGCGAGCGCGGTGCGGCGCCGGCCTGGTGGTTCGGCGGCGGCATGGACCTCACGCCGTACTACCCTTTCGAGAAGGACGTCGTGCGCTTTCACAGCGTGTGCCGGCAGGCGCTGGAGCCGTTCGGTCCCGGCTGGCATCCGCGCTTCAAGAAGTGGTGCGACGAGTACTTCTTCCTGAAGCATCGCAACGAAGCGCGCGGTGTCGGCGGCATCTTCTACGACGACCTGAACGAGCCCGGCTTCGAGCGCTCGTTCGCGCTCACGCGCTCGGTCGGCGACGCGTTCCTCGACGCCTACGCGCCGATCGTCGAGCGCCATCGCGACGAACCCTACGGCGAACGCGAGCGCGATTTCCAGGCCTACCGCCGCGGTCGGTACGTCGAGTTCAACCTGGTCTACGACCGCGGCACGCTGTTCGGCCTTCAGTCGGGCGGGCGCACCGAGTCGATCCTGTGCTCGATGCCGCCGCTGGCGCGATGGCGCTACGACTGGCACCCGGAGTCGGGGTCGCCCGAAGCGAGGCTGCGCGAATTCCTGGTCCCGCGCGACTGGGTCTGACGTGCGTCGACGCATCGGCCTGCTGGGCGGCACCTTCGATCCGGTCCACGTCGGCCACCTCGCGCTGGCGCGCGCGGCGCGCGAGGCGCTGCAGCTCGACGAACTGCGCTTCATACCGACCGGCCGCTCGTGGCAGAAGGGCGGCGCGGGCGTCGACGCCACGGCGCGGCTCGAGATGGTGCGGCTCGCGCTCGCGTCGGCGCCGGTGTTCGTCGTCGACGACCGCGAGGTCCGGCGCGCTGGCGCCAGCTTCACCATCGACACGCTGCTCGAGCTGCGCGCCGAACTCGGTGTCGAGCCTGCGCTGGTGCTGGTGCTGGGCAGCGACCAGCTGCGCAACCTCGCCACCTGGCATCGCTACGACGAACTGCTGCAGCACGCGCACATCGCGGTCACGCAGCGCGGCGCGCACCCGATCGACGGGCTCGATCCGCGGGTCGAGGCGCTGCTCGCCGCGCACGGCCGCGACGCGCTGCCCGACGCGCCGGCAGGCGCGATCGTGTTCTTCAGGATGCCGCCGGTGCCGGTGTCGGCCACGGCACTGCGCGAACGGCTCGCGCGCGGCGAGCGACCCGCCGAATTGTTGCCGCCGGCGGTTCTCGACTATATTGAACGGCATCGACTCTATCGCGCCGCCCCGGGCACCGACTGAACGCGGCGCGCGGGCCCAAAGGAACCGGATGGATCTCAGAAGACTGCAGCGCGTCGTCGTCGACGCCCTCGACGACATCAAGGCCCAGGACATCCGGGTCTTCAACACCACCGGCCAGACCGACCTGTTCGACCGCGTGATCATCGCCACCGGCACCTCGAACCGGCAGACCCGGTCGCTGGCCGCGCACGTGCGCGAAAAGGTCAAGGAGGCCGGCGGATCCGTGATTTCGGTCGAAGGCAGCGACACCGGCGAATGGGTGCTGGTCGACCTCGGCGACGCCGTGGTGCACATCATGCAGCCCGCGATCCGCGCCTACTACAACCTCGAGGAGATCTGGGGCGCCAAGCCGGTGCGGATGCAGGTGGCGCGTCCGCCGGCGGGCTCGCGCGCCGCGTCGTTCGCCCGCGAGACCGACGGCGTGCGCGCGGCGGTCCCGACGAGGCCGGCTTCGGCCAAACCGTCGACGACCAGGTCGGCCGGGAATAAGCCGCCGGCCGATAAACCGCCTGCCGGCAAACCGCCTGCGAAGAAATCATCTGCGAAGAAATCATCTGCGAACAAGCCGACTGCGAACAAGCCGACTGCGAAGAGGCCGGCTGCGAAGAGCCCGTCCGCCAGGGCGCCGGCTGCGGGCGCCTCCGCTGCGAAGAGGCCGACCGCCCGCAAGCGCAAGCCTGCCAGCACGCGCTGACCATGCAGCTCCGCATCGTCGCGGTCGGCACGAAGATGCCGGCCTGGGTCGGTGCGGCGGTCGACGACTACGCGCGGCGCCTGCCGGGTGACTGGCGCATCGAGTGGCGCGAGATGCGCGCCGAGCCGCGCGGCGCGTCGGGCCACGCCGGCGCGTGGATGCACCGCGAGGCCGAGCGCATCCGCGGCGCGCTGCCCGCGGGTGCGAGGATCGTCGTTCTCGACGAGCGCGGTCGAGATCTCGACACCCGGCAGCTCGCGCTGCGCATCGCCGCCTGGCGCGAAGACACACGCCCCGTCGCGATCGTCATCGGAGGTCCCGACGGCCTCGACCCCGCACTGGTGCGGTGCGCCGACGAGACGCTGCGCCTGTCCAGCCTGACGCTGCCGCACCCACTGGTGCGTGTCCTGCTGGCCGAGCAGTTGTTCCGCGCGTGGTCGATCCTCGCCGGCCATCCCTATCACCGGGAATGAAGCCGTGACCGAACCCTTCGTCTACCTCGCCTCGAAGAGCCCGCGCCGCCAGGAGCTGCTGCGCCAGATCGGCGTGCGCTTCGAACTGCTCGTGCCCGGCGACGACGAGGACGCCGAAGCACTCGAAGCGCTGCGCGCCGGCGAATCGCCGACCCGGTACGTGCAGCGGGTGACGCTCGCCAAGGCCGAGGCGGCGCGCGAGCGCCTGTCCCGGCGCGCGCTGGCGCCGGCACCGATCTTGGTCAGCGACACGACCGTCGCGATCGGCGGAACGATCCTCGGCAAGCCGGCCGACGCCGCCGACGCGGCACGCCTGCTGCGCCGGCTGTCGGGTCGCACGCACCGTGTGCTGAGCGCGGTGGCGGTCGTGCGCGGACGCCGCATCGAGACTGCGCTGAACGTGTCGCGGGTCGTGTTCGCCCGCCTGCCACCGGGCTGGATCGACGCGTACGTGGCCAGCGGAGAGCCGATGGACAAGGCGGGCGCGTACGCGATCCAGGGCGACGCGGCGCGCTACGTGCGACGGATCGACGGCAGCCACTCCGGTATCATGGGCCTGCCGCTGTACGAGACGTCCCGGCTGCTGCGCGGGGCCGGCCAGGGCTTGGCCACACCACCATCGTCCCCGCGATGACCGAAGAGATCCTCGTCAACCACACCGCGCACGAGACGCGCGTCGCGGTCGTCCAGCAGGGCGCGACCCAGGAACTGCACATCGAGCGCGCCGCCACCCGCGGGCTGGTCGGCAACGTCTACCTGGGCAAGGTGTCGCGCGTGCTGCCGGGCATGCAGTCGGCGTTCATCGACATCGGCCTCGAGCGCGCCGCGTTCCTGCACGTCGCCGACCTGTGGCAGTCGCGCAGCGGGTCGACCAACGGCGTCGGCCACCTGGCCCCGATCGAGAAGCTGTTGTTCGAAGGCCAGCCGCTGCTGGTGCAGGTGATCAAGGATCCGCTCGGCACCAAGGGCGCCAGGCTGTCGACGCAGATCAGCATTGCCGGGCGCCTGCTGGTCTACCTGCCGCAGGACCCGCACATCGGCGTGTCGCAGCGCATCGAGGACGAAGCCGAGCGGCAGATGCTGCGCAGCCGGCTGCAGAAGCTGATGCCCGCCGACGAGAAGGGCGGTTTCATCATCCGCACGTCGGCCGAGGAAGCCGCCGAGCCCGAACTCGAAGCCGACATCGAATACCTGCGGCGGCGCTGGCGGCAGATCCTCGACGGCAGTCGCCGGCAGTCCTCGGCGCCCGCCCTGCTCTACCAGGAGCT
Source organism: Burkholderiaceae bacterium (assembly GCA_035443405.1). Classification (GTDB taxonomy): domain Bacteria; phylum Pseudomonadota; class Gammaproteobacteria; order Burkholderiales; family Burkholderiaceae_E; genus Zeimonas. Next base: position 4,056 of record DAORSF010000177.1, read on the forward strand.
CAGCCTCGGCCAGCGCGTGCTGCGCGACATCGCCGGCGACACCACCGCCGCGATCCTGGTCGACTCGCCGGAGGCGCTGGCCGAGCTGTCCGAGTTTGCGCGCACCTACATGCCGACGATGGCCGGTCGGCTTCGCCAGTACACCGGCGAGCGTCCGCTGTTCGAGCTGCACGGCGTCGAGGGCGAGATCGCCAAGGCGCTGTCGCGACGCGTCGACCTGAAGTCGGGCGGCTACCTGATCATCGACCAGACCGAGGCGATGACCACGATCGACGTCAACACCGGCGGCTACATCGGCGGACGCAACTTCGACGACACGATCTTTCGCACCAACCTCGAGGCCGCGCACGCGATCGCGCGCCAGCTGCGCGTGCGCAACCTCGGCGGCATCATCATCGTCGACTTCATCGACATGGCCAGCGGCGAGCACCGCGAGCAGGTGCTTCAGGAGCTGCGCAAGGCGCTGGCGCGCGACCGCACCAAGTCGAGCGTCAACGGCTTCACGTCGCTGGGGCTGGTCGAGATGACGCGCAAGCGCACCCGCGAGTCGCTGGCGCACCTGCTGCTCGAGCCCTGCCCGACCTGCGAGGGCAAAGGCCAGGTCAAGACCGCGCGCACCGTGTGCTACGAGATCCTGCGCGAGATCCAGCGCGAAGCGCGGCAGTTCAATCCGAGGGAGTTCCGCATCGTCGCGTCGCAGGACGTGATCGACCTGTTCCTCGAGGAGGAAGCGCAGCCGCTCGCCGCGCTAGGCGACCTGATCGGCAAGCGCATCGCGCTGCAGGTCGAGACGCTGTACCTGCAGGAGCACTACGACATCGTGCTGATGTAACCGGTCGGGGCGCGGCCGGTCGCGCGTGCAAAGGCGCGGCCGGTCGCGCGTGCAAAGGCGCGGCCAGCGGGGCCGACCAGCGCGCGCCCCGGCGCAGCGCCGTTGCGGCGTTCGCGGCAAGGGTCCCCGACTGCGGCACGAGCATCTCCGGCGTTGCCCTCGCGACAGGCGGTGGCAGGGGCAAGCGCGTTGCCGTAGCGGGCCGGGGCCGGGCGCCTGGCGCAGGGGGCCGCAGGGCGGGGGCCCGGCGGCACGGCGCGATGTCGGCGGCGCCGAGCAGCGCAGCCGCGGGGTCGGCGCGCGCAGCGCGCTTCGTACTTCTGACTTGCGGCGCCCTGTCCGAGCGGAGCTCGCGAAGCGAGCGCAG
>DAORSF010000178.1:0-5250 GCA_035443405.1 Burkholderiaceae bacterium
TGCCGGCGCGCCCGTGCGCAGCCGAGAAGCGCAGCAGTGCCGGCCCGCGCGCGCAGCGCGCTTCGTACTTCTGACTCGCCGCGATTGTCCGAGCGGAGCGAGCGCAGCTCGCGCAGCGAGTTTCGCGGCGGGGCCGGCGCTGCGAGCATCGCAGGGCACCCCCGCGCAGCGGGGGCAAGCACCGGCACGCCGGCAACGGGCGGCCCGCACCGTGGCCCGCGCCTTTGCCCGCGCAGACCTTGCATGAGCGGAGCGTCGCAGACCGCGCAACGCGCAGAGAAGCCACCGAGAGGATCCCGATGAGCGATACGCACCCGAGCCGCACGCTGGCCGAGTTCGCGGCCACGCTGGAGTACGAAGCGATCCCGGCGCCGGTCGTGCGCCGGGCCGAAGACCTGTTCCTCGACTGGTTCGCGTCGGCGCTGGCCGGCAAGGGCGCGCGCCCGGTGGAGACGATCGCCCGTTTCGTCGAATCGATGGGGCCAGCGGACGGCCCGAGCGAAGTCCTGATCCACCGGCGCGGTTCGAGTCCGCTGGCCGCGGCGACGGCCAACGCCGCTTCGTCGCACTTCGCCGAGCAGGACGACGTGCACAACGGCTCGGTGTTCCACCCTGCAGCGGTGGTGTTCCCGCCGGCGCTGGCGGTCGCGCAGGCGCTCGGCCGCTCGGGCCGCGAGCTGCTGCTGGCCAGCGTGGTCGGCTACGAGGTCGGCATTCGCATCGGCGAGTTTCTCGGCCGCTCGCACTACCGGATCTTCCACACCACCGGCACCGCCGGCACGCTGGCCGCGGCGGCCGCCGTCGGCAGCCTGTTGCGGCTGTCCCCGCAGCAGATGCTGCATGCGTTCGGCTCGGCCGGCACGCAGGGCGCGGGACTGTGGGAGTTCCTGCGCGACGCCGCCGACTCGAAGCAGCTGCACACGGCGCACGCGGCAGGCGCCGGGCTTGCCGCGGCCTACCTCGCGCTGGACGGCTTCACGGGCGCGCAGCGCATCCTCGAAGGCGCGCAGGGCATGGCCGCCGGCATGTCGACCGACGCCGATCCGGCACGGCTGACCGACCGGCTGGGCACGCGCTGGGCGCTGGCCGAGACCTCGTTCAAGTTCCACGCTTCGTGCCGGCACACGCATCCGGCCGCGGACGCGCTGCAGCAGCTGATGCGCACGCACCGGCTCGCCGCCGACGCGGTCGAACGCGTCACCGCGCAGGTGCACCAGGGCGCGATCGACGTGCTCGGGCCGGTGACCGATCCGCAGACGGTGCACCAGGCCAAGTTCTCGATGGGCACCGTGCTCGGCCTGGTGGCGGTGGAGGGGCGGGCCGGCCTGACCGAGTTCGACGCCGACTACCGCGACCCGGCCGTGGTCGCGTTCCGCGACAAGGTCCGGATGGTCCTCGACCCGGAGGTCGACCAGGCCTATCCGGCGCGCTGGATCGGCAAGGTGCAGGTGCAGACCACCGATGGCCGCCGGCTGGAGGCGCGCGTCGACGAGCCGAAGGGCGATCCGGGCAACACGTTGAGCCGCGCCGAGCTCGAGGACAAGGCGCTGCGGCTGGCCGGGTATCGCGACGGCGCGAGCGAGGCCGAGATGCGCTCGGTGATCGCGCGCGTCTGGTCGCTGGCCGAAGCGCCCGTGGTCGGCCGGTTCCTGGGCTAGGAGCGCCCTATGTCGCGCATCGCACGCTCGCTGCTGTTCGTACCCGGATCGAGGCCCGACCGTTTCGACAAGGCATTGGCCGCCGGCGCCGACGCGGTCGTGATCGACCTCGAGGACGCGGTCGCACCGGCCGACAAGGATCACGCGCGCGGGGCGGTCGCGGCCTGGCTCGCGCCGCGGCGCCCGGTCGTTCTGCGCATCAACGGCGCCGACTCCGGGTGGTTCGGCGACGACCTGGTGCTGTGCCGGCATCCCGGAGTCGCTGCGGTGATGCTGCCGAAAGCAGAGCGCGCCGCGGACATCGCCGCGCTGCTGGATGCCGGCGCCGCGTCGGTCATGCCGCTGATCGAGAGCGCGGCAGGGATGGCCGAACTGTCGGCGATCGCCGCCGCGCCCGGCGTGCAGAGGCTCGCATTCGGATCGATCGACTTACAGGTCGACCTCGGGATGCGCGACGCGCTCGAGGACGAGTTGCTCTTCTTCCGGTCGCGCCTGGTGCTTGCGTCCAGGCTGGCGGGCCTGCAGGCGCCCGTCGACGGCGTGAGCACCGCGATCGGCGACACCGACCGACTGCGCGACGACGTGCTGCGCGCGCGGCGACTCGGCTTCGGCGGCAAGCTCTGCATCCATCCGAAGCAGGTCGCCAGCGTAAACCTGCACTTCGCGCCGACCGAGGCCGAACGCGCGTGGGCACAGCGCGTGCTCGACGCCGCGGCCGCGTCCGGCGGCGCGGCGGTGGCGGTCGACGGGAAGATGGTCGACAAGCCGGTGATCCTGCGCGCGCAGGCGATCCTGCTCGAGGCGAGGGACGGATGAGCACCGTCGACTCGTTGCGTGCGTTCTGGAACGCACGCTACGCGGCGCCCGAGTTCGTCTACGGCACCGAGCCTAACGACTTCCTGAGGCAATGCCTCGATCGCCTGCCGCGCGGCCAGCCGGTGCTGTGCCTGGCCGACGGCGAAGGCCGCAACGGCCTGTGGCTCGCCCGGCAGGGCTTCGAGGTCACGTCGGTCGACGTCGCCGACGAGGGCCTGCGCAAGGCGCGGGCGCTTGCGCGCGAGGCCGGTGTGTCGATCCGCGCGGTGGGTGCCGACCTCGCGACCTGGAACCCCGGTCTGGAGTGCTGGGGCGCGATCGTGTCGATCTTCGTGCACCTGCCGCCGCGAGTGCGCCGCGACCTGCACGGGCGCTGCGTGCGCGCGCTGGCGCCCGGCGGCGTGTTCGTGTACGAGGGCTACGGCGAACAGCAGTTGCGCTACGGCACTGGCGGACCGAAGGAACCCGAACTGCTGCCGCAGCTCGACGAGCTGCTGGCCGACTTCGAAGGCTGCGTCGTCGAGCACCGCTTCACCGGCGTGCGCGCGGTGCACGAGGGGCCGTTCCACCACGGCGACGGCCACGTCAACCAGTTCGTTGCGAGGAAACCCGCATGATCGACCACCTCGACCACCTCGTACTCACCACCGCCGACGAGGACGCCTGCGTGCGCTTCTACACCGACGTGATGGGCATGGCGCTCGAAACCTTCGGCGGCGGCCGCAAGGCGTTCCGCTTCGGCAACCAGAAGATCAACCTGCACGTGAAGGGGCGCGAGGTCGAGCCCAGGGCGCACCTGCCGGTGCCCGGCGCCCTCGACCTGTGCTTCATCGCCAGCGTGCCGCTCGACGACGTGATCGCGCGCCTGGGCTCGCTGCAGGTGCCGATCATCGAGGGACCGGTGATGCGCACCGGCGCGACCGCGAAGCTGCGCTCGATCTACCTGCGCGATCCGGACCTGAACCTGATCGAGATCTCGGAGCTGGCGGCATAGCACCCTGGCCCGGATTCGATCGAGTTTACCCAGAGTTACCTGAAACAGATAACTTGATATAAACTCGATCGAAATGGATCCGAGGACCAATCCCTACGCCCCCGGGGCGGGCGCACCTCCGCCGGAGCTGGCCGGGCGCGACGCGATCATCGAGAACGCCTCCATCGCCCTGCACCGGATCCGCTCCGGCCTGGTCGCGCGCAGCCTGATGCTGATCGGCCTGCGCGGCGTCGGCAAGACGGTGCTGCTGAACCGCATCCGCAACGACGCCGAGGCGGAGGGCTGCGCCACGATGCTGCTCGAGGCTCCCGAGAGGCGGTCGCTGCCGGCCCTGCTGGCGCCCGGCCTGCGCGCGGCGCTGCTCAGGCTGGATCGCGTCGCCGCCGGCGGCGAGCGCGTCAGGCGCGCGCTGCGCGCGCTCGGCGGCTTCGTTCAGGCCATGAAGGTGAAGTACGAAGACATCGAGTTCGGCATCGACCTCGGCGTCGAGCACGGCGTCGCCGACACCGGCGATCTCGACGCGGACCTCTCGGCGCTGCTGCAGGCGGTCGGCGAAGCGGCCCGCGAGCGCAAGACGCTGCTGGCGATGTTCGTCGACGAGCTGCAGTACGTCGCCGAGCCGCAGCTCGCGGCGCTGATCTCGGCGCTGCACCGCTGCGCGCAGCTGCAGCTGCCGGTCACCCTGATCGGCGCCGGACTGCCCCAGCTGCCGGGGCAGCTCGGCGAGGCCAAGTCGTACGCGGAGCGGCTGTTCGAGTTTGTCGAGGTGGGTGCGCTGCCGAACGACGCGGCGCGCCAGGCCATCATCGCGCCGGCGTCGCGCGCCGGCGTCGCGTTCACCGCCGCGGCCCTCGACGAGATCCTCCGGCAGACCGGCGGCTATCCCTACTTCCTGCAGGAGTGGGGAAAACACGCCTGGGATTGCGCCGATGCGTCGCCGATCACGATCGACGACGTGCGCCGAGCCAGCGAGCGCGCGATCGCCGAACTCGACATGAGCTTCTTCCGGGTCCGCTTCGACCGGCTGGCGCCGTCCGAGAAGCGCTACCTCCGCGCGATGGCGGAACTCGGGCCCGGCCCGCACCGCTCCGGCGACATCGCTCAGGCGATGGGACGCGAGGTGCAGACGGTCGCACCGATCCGGGCGAAGCTGATCGACAAGGGCATGATCTACAGCCCGTCGCACGGCGACACGAGTTTCACCGTGCCGCTGTTCGACGGCTACATGCGGCGCGTGATGCCGCGCCTGGAGTGAACCCATGGAGACCAAACCGACCTTCCGCCTCACCTACTCGACCATGTTCGACCCGCCGCCGGAGATGCACGAGCGCTTCGACGCTGCTCTGGCACGGGTGCGACCCGCGCTCGGCCAGGATCGGCCGATGTTCGTCGACGGCAAGCCGCGACTGGCGGCGTCGGCGTTCGAAGTGCGCTCGCCGATCGACGGCGACCTGCTGGTCGGGCGTTTCCAGTCGGGCAACGCCGCCGACGTCGACGCCGCCGTGGCGGCCGCGCGCCGCGCGTTCCCGTCCTGGTCGCGCACGCCGTGGGCCGACCGCGTCGCGCTGCTGCGCCGCGTTGCCGCGCTGGTCGAGGAGCGCGTCTACGAGATCTCGGCGGCGGTCGCCATCGAGATCGGCAAGAACCGCATGGAGTCGCTGGGCGAAGTGCAGGAAACCGCAGAGCTGGTCAGCTGGTACTGCGACCAGATGCAGGCCAACGACGGTTTCCGTCGCGAGTTGCCGAACGATCCGCTGGCCGGCTTCGTCAGCCGCAACCGCA
>DAORSF010000179.1:0-2183 GCA_035443405.1 Burkholderiaceae bacterium
CGGCAATCACCTGCAGCGTGAGCGTGGTCTTGCCCGACGATTCCGGACCGTAGATCTCGATGACGCGCCCGCGCGGCAGCCCGCCGACGCCGAGCGCGATGTCGAGGCCGAGCGAACCGGTGGAGACCACCTGGATGTCGCGCGCCACGTCGGCGTCGGTGAACTTCATCACAGAGCCCTTGCCGAACTGCTTTTCGATCTGGGCGAGGGCCGCGGACAGGGCCTTGGCGCGTTCGGTCTTGGATTTTGCGTCGTCCATCTTGATCACTTTGTCCATGGCTGGCCTTGTCCGGTTACGAGGAAGGTGACCGGATTATGGCACAGGAATACTGTATAAACAATCAGCTGTTCGTCGTAGGCCCAAGGTCCGACAGGCCGGGCTGCCGGGCGAGGAATTCCAGCGCGCGACGCAGCGCATGCAGCGCCGCCGCCCGCCGGACTGCTGGCCGGTCGCCCGCGAACACGACCGTCTCGGTCAGTGGCGCCGCGTCGATCGCGACCAGGCCGAAGCAAACGGTACCGACCGGCTTGCCGGGCCGCGCCCCGCCGGGCCCGGCAATGCCGGTGACCGACAGCGCGAGCTGCGCGCGACTGTGCGTGAGCGCACCGTCGGCCATCTGCGCGGCGACCGCCTCGCTGACGGCGCCCGCGGCGGCCAGCGTCGCGGCGGACACGCCGAGCAGGTCCACCTTGGACTGGTCGCTGTAGGTGACGAAGCCGCGCTCGAACCATTCGCTGGCGCCGCCGACCTCGGTCAGCGCGCGCGCGATCGCACCGCCCGTGCACGATTCGGCCGTCGCGACCATCCATCCGCAGGCGCGCAGCGCGTGCCCGAGCCGGACGGCGGCGTCGACGACGTCCGTCAGGCGATCCGCATCCTCCGGCGTCATGGGATCTAGCCTCCTTCGTGGCCTGCCCGTCGCCGGCAATCGTACACACGACCGGCGCCGAGGTCAGCGGTACCAGAATGCGAACAGCAACAGCGTGTACGAGGCCGCCAGCAGGTCGTCGAACATCACGCCGAAGCCGCTCGTCAGTTTCGCGTCGAAGTGGCGGATCGGCGGCGGCTTGACAATGTCGAAGAACCGGAACGCGACGAACGCCGCGAACTGCGCGGCAAACCCTGCCGGCACGAACAGCAGCACCAGCCAGAACGCGACGATCTCGTCCCAGACGATCGAGCCGTGATCGGCAACGCCCAGGTCGCGAGCGGTCTTGCCGCAGGCCCAGACGCCGGCGACCGCGGCGACGCCGATCACCACGGCCCAGCCCGCCGGATCGAGCCATCGCCCGAAGGCGACGAAAGTCAGCCACGCCCACAGCGTGCCGACCGTGCCCGGAGCGACCGGCGACAGCCCGCTGCCGAAGCCGAGCGCGATCAGCCTCGACAGGCGCCGGCGCATGAAGCGCGAGTCGGCGCGCACCGGCGTCGCCACCGGAGATCGCTCAGGCGAAGTGGTCGAAACCATGCCCGTCGAACGGCAGCGGCCGGCCGCGCGCGTCGCGCAGCCGCAGTCCTTCGCCGGCCACGATGCGACCGATCCGCGACAGTGGCAGATCGAGACGGCGGCCGATCGCCTCGATCGCGCTGCGGTTCTCGGCGGCGGCGCTGAACAGCAGCTCGTAGTCGTCTCCGCCGGCCAGCGCGAGCCGCCGTCGCAGCGCGTCGGGCAGGCCGTCGAGGCACGGGTCGACCGGCACCGCCGGCCAGTCGAGTTCGGCGCCTGCACGCGAGCGGTCGAGGATGTGCCCGAGGTCACCGACCAGCCCGTCGGACAGGTCGATCGCCGCGCGCGCGACGTGGCGCAGCGACAGGCCCAGCGCGACGCGCGGCTCGGGCCGGTCGAGGCGTTCGCGCGCCCGATCGCCGGGTGCGCGCGTGTGGCCCGCGCCGCGATCGTGCACCGCCAGAGCCGCCGCGCCGAGTGCGCCGGACACCCAGAGGTCGTCGTCCGGTTGTGCGGCGTCGCGCCGCAGCGCCGCTTCGGGAGGAACCTCGCCGAACACCGTGATGCAGACGGTCAGCGGACCACGCGTGGTGTCGCCACCGACCAGCTCGCAGCCATGTCGATCGGCGATCGCGAACAGCCCGCGGCAGAACCCCTCGAGCCAGCCCTCGTCGACGTCGGGAAGCGCCAGCGCGAGCGTGAACGCGCGCGGGCGGGCACCCATCGCCGCCAGGT
>DAORSF010000179.1:2283-5245 GCA_035443405.1 Burkholderiaceae bacterium
GGAAGCGCCAGCGCGAGCGTGAACGCGCGCGGGCGGGCACCCATCGCCGCCAGGTCTGACAGGTTGACGGCGAGCGACTTGTGGCCGACGTCGACGGGGTCCGCGTCGCGAAAGAAATGCCGGCCCTCGACCAGCAGGTCGGTCGACACCGCGAGGACGTTGTGCGGGTCGACCGGCGCGAGCAGCGCGCAATCGTCGCCGATGCCGAGCAGCGCGTCACGAGCCGGGCCGCGATCGAAGAATCGCGCGATCAGTTCGAACTCGCCGAGCGCCATGGGCTGCGACTGCCGGGATCCGCGCTTCAGCCGCGCGCGGTGGCTTCGTGCGGACGCGCGCGCATCGCGACGCGGTCGAGAACGCCGTTGACGTACTTGTAGCCGTCGGTGCCGCCGTAGGTCTTGGCCAGCTCGACCGCTTCGTTGATCACGACGCGGTACGGGATCTCGGCCATGCGCGACAGCTCGAAGGTGGCCAGCAACAGGATGCCGTGCTCGACCGGGCTGAGCTCGCCGAGCTTGCGGTCGAGGTGCGGAGCGACCAGCGCGTCGAGCGCTTCCGCCGCGTCGATCGTGCCGTGCAGCAGCGCCTCGAAGTGCGCGGCGTCGGCCTTCTCGAACCCCGGCGTCTCGGTGAGGTGCGCCTGGATGGCGCCGGCGTCCTCGCGCGACAGCAGCCACTGGTACAGGCCCTGCAGCGCGAGCTCGCGCGCGCGGCGCCGCGCGCTCTTCGGCGGCGTGCCGCGCGCCTTGCCGGCTTCGACCATCAGTGGCGGGCCTTCACGCCACGACGGCCGGTCGACGGCTCGCCGTCGTCGTCGTCGTCGACGTCTTCGTCTACGTCCTCGTCCTCGTCGTCTTCTTCGCCTTCGTCGTCCTCGAACTCGTCGTCGTCGTCGCCACCGAGCGTCGACAGCGACGATGCGAGGTTGGCCATCTCGACCGCGACGCGCGCCGCTTCGGCGCCCTTCTCGGCGGCGCGCGCCGACGCCTGTTCGTCGGTCTCGGTGGTGAGGACGGCGTTGGCGACCGGCACGTTGAAGTCGAGCGCGACGCGCGCGATGCCGGCCGCGCTCTCGTTGGAGACGACCTCGAAATGATAGGTCTCGCCGCGCACGACCGCGCCCAGCGCGATCAGCGCATCGAACTCGCCCGACGCCGCCAGTTGCTGCAGCACGAGCGGAATCTCGAGCGAGCCCGGAACGGTGCAGACGAAGACGTCCTCGGCGTCGACGCCCAGCTCGACCAGTTCGGCCAGGCATGCGTCGCGCAGCGCCTCGCAGATCACCTCGTTGAAGCGCGCCTGCACGACACCGATCCGCAGGCCGCTGCCGTCCAGGTCGGACTGGAATACCTCGATCTGCATGCCTTACTCCTGGTTGCCCGGCTCGAAGCCGGCGACTTCGAGGTCGAAGCCCGTCATGCTGGGCATCTTGCGCGGCTGCGACAGCAGGCGCATCCGGCCGACACCCAGGTCCTTGAGGATCTGCGCGCCGATTCCGTAGGTGCGCAGGTCCATCTTGCCGCTGCGCCGCCGCGCGCTGGCCTGCGCGTCGCCGTCGCCCGCCTCCCGCAGCTGCTCGAACAACGCGTCGGCCGGCTGCGCGCAGTTCAGCAGCACTACGACGCCGGACGCCTGCCCGGCAATCGTCGCCATCGCCCGCTCGAGCGGCCACGAATGCGTGCTTGCGTCGTTCTCGAGCAGGTCCAGCACGGACAACGGCTCGTGAACGCGCACCAGCGTCTCGACCGCGGCGTCGATGTTGCCGCGCACCAGCGCGAGATGCGGCGAACCCGCGGCGGCATCGCGGTAGGCGACCAGCCGGAACGCGCCCCAGTGCGTGCGGATATCTCGCTCGACGACGCGTTCGATCAGGCTCTCGTGCGCGCTGCGGTACTGGATGAGGTCGGCAATTGCGCCGATCTTCAACCGGTGCTGCGCGCCGAACTCGACCAGGTCCGGAAGCCGCGCCATCGTGCCGTCGTCCTTCAGGATCTCGCAGATCACCGCGGCCGGCGTGAGGCCGGCGAGCCGCGCGAGGTCGCAGCCGGCCTCGGTATGGCCCGCGCGCATCAGCACGCCGCCCGACTGCGCCATCAGCGGGAAGATGTGTCCCGGCTGGACGATGTCTTCGGGTCGTGCCTGGCGCGCGACCGCCGCCTGCACCGTGCGCGCGCGGTCGGCCGCGGAGATGCCGGTCGAGACGCCGTCGGCGGCCTCGATCGACACCGTGAAGTTGGTGCCGTGGCGGGCGGCGTTGGTGGCCACCATCAGCGGCAGCTTCAGTTGCCGGCAGCGCTCCTCGGTCAGCGTCAGGCAGATCAGGCCGCGCCCGTAGCGCGCCATGAAGTTGATCGCCTCGGGCGTGACATAGTCGGCGGCCAGCACCAGGTCGCCCTCGTTCTCGCGATCCTCCTCGTCGACGAGGATGACCATCCGGCCGGCGGCGAGCTCGGCGATGATTTCCGGGGTGCTGGCGAGTGTCATCCGGGCATTTTACGCCGCGCGGACAGCCTCCGCCGCCGGACGGCGGCCACGGCAGGCCCACGCACCGCGATACTGGCGGCGTGATGAACCCGCAGGACCTGGAGAGCTACCGCCGCCTCGACTCGCGCGCCGAGGCGCGGGCCGCGTTCGACGGAATCGTGTCGCGGGCCCAGCGCTCGCTGCGCATCGCCGACGATCGCGGCGAGTTCTACGGCTTCGACCGCAAGGCCTTCGCCGACTCGGTCGAGGCGCTGCTCGAGCGCGGCCGCGACACCATCGTCGACTTCGTGCTGCACGACCCGTCGTTCGTCGAGCGCTACTGCCCCCGGGTCGTGGCGCTGCTACGCCGTCATTCGCCGAGGCTGCGGGTGCTGCGCAGCGAGGACTCGGCACGCAGCTATCCCCGCGGCTTCGTGCTGGTCGACGACACCGTGGTGCTGCGCCGCCCGCACCACGACAGCGTCCTCACCTTCGTCGA
>DAORSF010000180.1:0-5224 GCA_035443405.1 Burkholderiaceae bacterium
CCGCTCGCCTACATGCGCGGACGCACGCTGAACCACTCCTTCATCATCCTCGACGAGGCGCAGAACACGACGCCCGAGCAGATGAAGATGTTCCTCACGCGGATCGGTTTCGGCTCGCGCGCCGTCGTGACCGGCGACATGACGCAGATCGACCTGCCGAAGGGACAGGCCTCCGGCCTGATCGAGGCGCGCCGCGTGCTGCACGCGGTGCGCGGCCTCGCGTTCACCGAGTTCGACAGTTCCGACGTGGTGCGCCACCCGCTGGTCGCCCGGATCGTCGACGCGTATGAGCAGGCCGGCCAGGACGAGCACTGACCGGCGAGCGACGCCCGCGCGCACGTCGCCGTCGCGCACCGCACCGCCGCGCCGCCGCGCGAGCGCGGCGCTGTCGTTGTCCATCCAGCTCGGCGACGAGGTCCGCGAGCTCCCCGCGGCCCGCGCACAGCTGCGCCGCTGGGTGGCCGCCGCGATCGACTCGGACGCGACGCTGACGCTGCGCTTCGTCGGCGAGCGCGAGGGACGCGCGCTCAATGCGCAGTACCGCCACCGCGACTACGCGACCAACGTGCTGACATTCCCGTACCACGGCGAAGGCGAGCGCGTCAGCGCCGACATCGTCGTCTGCGTGCCGGTGGTTCGCCGCGAGGCGCGCGCGCAGCGCAAGGACCCGGCCGCGCATCTTGCTCACCTCGTGATCCACGGCGTGCTGCACGCGTGCGGGCACGATCACGATCGGCCTGGGCCGGCGGCGCGCATGGAGGCGGCCGAGGTCGCGTTGCTGGCACGCTTCCGGATCGCAGACCCCTGGCGCGGCTGAGCGCGGCGGCGGCGTGCTTGGCAGCGCGCCGACCGTTCGGGTATGCTCGACCGCACACCAACCCCCCTCCATCCCATGTCCGGCCCCGCCTCGGGCAGCGAACACCGACGACCCCTGCTCGAACGCCTCGCGGCGCTGCTGCTGCGCGTACCCGAAGACCGCGAGCAATTGCTCGCCGTGCTGCGCCAGGCACACGATCGCGCGCTGCTCGACGCCGAGGCACTGTCGATGATCGAGGGCGTGCTGCAGGTCGCCGAGCTGCCCGCGCGCGACATCATGGTGCCGCGCGCGCAGATGGACGTCATCGACATCAGCGAGCCGCGCGAGGTGTTCCTGCCGCGGGTGATCGAGACCGCGCACTCGCGCTTCCCGGTCGTCGAGGGCGACCGCGACAACGTCCTCGGCATCCTGCACGCGAAAGAGCTGCTGCGTCTGTACACCGACGACCGCCTCGACGTGCGCGACCTGCTGAGGCCCGCGGTGTTCATCCCCGAGTCCAAGCGCCTCAACGTGCTGCTTCGCGACTTCCGCGGAAATCGCGTTCACCTGGCAATCGTCGTCGACGAGTACGGCGGCACGGCGGGACTGATCACGATCGAGGACGTGCTCGAACAGATCGTCGGCGACATCGAGGACGAGTTCGACTTCGACGAGGAAAGCGATCACATCGTGCCGATCGAACCCGGCGAGCGCGGGCCGCGTTTCCGCGTTCGCGCGATCACCGGCATCGGCCAGTTCAACGACGTGGTCGGCACGCACTTCTCCGACGAGGAGTTCGACACGATCGGCGGGCTGGTGACCGACCAGTTCGGGCGCGTGCCGCGCCGCGGGGAGCACGTCGAACTGAGTGGCGTGCGCTTCGAGGTGCTGCGCGCGGACGCGCGCCAGGCGCAGCTGCTGCTGGCAGAACGGCTGCCACCCGCGGCCGAGCACGAGCCCGGCACGGGCAGGCATTGAGCCCGCGGTGCGACTGCGCCTAGCGGCGGGGGTGCCGGCGGCGCTGCTCGCAGGCATCGCACACTCGGCGAGCTTCGCCTGGAGCGGGGCATGGTGGTTGCAGGTCGCCGCCATGGCCGTTCTCGTCGCGTTGCTGCTCCACCCACGCGCCGGCAACGCCGCCAGCACCGGCGTCGTTCGGACCGCCGCTTCGCGGGTCGAGACGTCGACGGTCCGCCGCGCGGCCGCGCTCGGGTTCGCGTTCGGGTTGGGCTGGTTCGTCGCCGGCGTGTCGTGGCTCTATGTCAGCATGCACCGCTACGGCGGCATGCCGGCGCCCCTCGCAGCGCTCGCCGTGCTGCTGTTCGGTGCCTACCTGGCGCTGTTCCCCGCGGCAGTGACTGCAGCGACGCGACGCGCCGCCGACGCGGCGATGCGCCGCGGCGGCGCGCTGACGCCGCTCGCACTGGCCGGCGTCGGGCTGCTGTTCGCCGGCACCTGGGGACTCGCCGAGATCGCCCGCGGGTACCTGTTCACCGGCTTTCCGTGGCTCGCGATCGGCTACGCGCACGTCGACGGCCCGCTCGCCACGCTGTCGCCGCTGGTCGGCGTCTACGGTGTCTGCACGCTGGCCGCGCTGTCGGCGTTCGGAGTCGGCGCCGCCGCCGCATGGCCACCGCGCGCCGCGGTGGCCGCGACGGCAATCGTGGTCGCGCTCGCGCCGCTCGCCGCCGCGTGGACGGCGACCGGGATCGAGTGGTCCCGGCCGACCGGTCGCACGATCTCGATACGCCTGCTGCAGGGCAACGTGCCGCAAGAGCTCAAGTTCGACCCGGCCCGCAGCCTCGCGGCGATGCAGGCCTACGTTGCCGAGGCGATTCGCGCCGACGCCGACCTGACGGTGTTGCCGGAGACCGCGTGGACCGTCCCGTGGCCGGCGACGCCGGTGCCGCTGCGCGACGCGCTGCTCGCGCACCTGCGGGCTGCTGGCGGCGTCGTGGCGATCGGCATGCCGCTGGTGGAACTGCACGCGCCGCGCGCGGCCACGCCGGCGCGCCTCACCAACAGCGTTGCGGTCATCGACCGCAACGGGGAGATCGTCTCGCGCTACGACAAGCGCCACCTCGTGCCGTTCGGCGAGTTCGTCCCGCGCGGCTTCGGCTGGTTCGTCGCGATGATGAACATCCCGCTCGGCGAGTTCGCGCGCGGCTCGCGCGAGCAGCCTCCGCTGCTCGTCGACGGCCAGCGCGTGGCCTTCGACATCTGCTACGAGGACCTGTTCGGCGAGGAACTCGCGGCGCAGGTGCGCGGCGGCGCGACCATCCTCGCCAACGTCAGCAACATCGCGTGGTTCGGCGATTCGCACGCGCTGCCGCAGCACCTGCAGATCTCGCGCATGCGTGCGATCGAACTGGCGCGCCCGGTCCTGCGCGCGACCAACACCGGCGTGACCGCCGCGATCGACGCCAGCGGCCGCGTCATCGGCGCGCTGCCGACCTACACGTCGGGCGCTCTCGCGGTGTCGTTGCGGGGCACCGAGGGGCTCACGCCGTACGCGCGATGGGGCAACGCGCTGCCGGTCGCATCGAGCCTCGTGTTGGCGCTCGCTGGCGCGCTCCTGGCGCTCGCAGCGCGACGGTCGAGCCGGTCAAACCCGCTAGAATGACGCCTTTTCCCGGCATCGCGCTCCATGCTCAGCTTCCAGCAACTGATCCTGCGGCTGCAGGCCTATTGGGACAGTCAGGGCTGCGCCCTGCTACAGCCCTACGACATGGAGGTCGGCGCCGGCACGTTCCACACCGCGACGTTCCTGCGCGCGATCGGTCCGGAGCCGTGGCGCGCGGCCTACGTGCAGCCTTCACGCCGTCCGAAGGACGGCCGCTACGGCGACAACCCGAACCGGCTGCAGCACTACTACCAGTACCAGGTCGTGCTCAAGCCGTCGCCACCCGACATCCTCGAGCTCTACCTCGGCTCGCTGCGCGCGCTCGGCATCGACACCTCGGTCAACGACGTGCGCTTCGTCGAGGACGACTGGGAGTCGCCGACGCTCGGCGCATGGGGCCTGGGCTGGGAGGTCTGGCTCAATGGCATGGAAGTCACGCAGTTCACGTATTTCCAGGAGGTCGGTTCGCTGAAGTGCCAGCCGATCACCGGCGAGATCACTTACGGGCTGGAGCGGCTCGCGATGTACCTGCAGGGGGTCGAGAGCGTGTTCGACCTCGCGTGGACGGGGAGCATCAGCTATCGGGACGTGTTCCACCAGAACGAGGTCGAGCAATCGACCTACAACTTCGAGCACGCGAACGCGGCGATGCTGTTCCGGCACTTCGACGACTTCGAGGGCGAGGCCAGGCGCCTGATCGCCGCCGGCCTGGCGCTGCCCGCCTACGAGATGGTCATGAAGTGCTCGCACAGCTTCAACCTGCTCGACGCGCGCGGCGCGATCTCGGTCACCGAACGCGCGGCCTACATCGCGCGCGTGCGCAACCTGGCGCGCGCAGTGGCGCAGGCCTACTACGAGGCACGCGAGCGTCTCGGGTTCCCGATGTCGAAGGCGCTGCCCCATGCCGCCTGAGACCGTCGCGGGAGCGGCGCCGCAATCGCCGGCGGACAGCGCCGCGCTGCTGGTCGAGCTGTTCACCGAAGAGCTGCCGCCGAAGGCGCTGAAGCGGCTTGGCGACGCCTTCTGCGCCGGCATCGTCGATGCGCTGCGCGTTCGCGGCCTGGCCGGCGCCGACGCGCCGGTCGAGGGTTTCGCGACGCCGCGCCGGCTCGCCGCGCGCGTGCATGAAGTCGCCGCGCAGGCCGCCGATCGCAGCGTCGAAACGAAGGGCCCGTCGGTCAAGGTCGCGCTCGACGCGGCGGGCGCGCCGACGCAGGCGCTGTTGAAGTGGGCCGAAAAGCAGGGCGCGTCGATCGGGTCGCTGACGCGGGCCAGCGACGGCAAACAGGAGTGCTTCTGGTACCGAAGCACGGTGCGCGGCGAGTCGCTCGACGCCACGATCGACGCGGTGATCGAACACGCGCTGTCCAGGCTGCCGATCGCGAAGCCGATGCAGTACCAACTCTCCGACGGGCACACCACCGTCAGCTTCGTGCGGCCGGTGCACGGACTCGTCGTGCTGCACGGCGCGCGCCTGGTCGACGCGTCGGTGCTCGGGCTTCGCTCGGGCCGGACGACTCGCGGCCACCGCTTCCAGTCCGAAGGGCCGATCGCGATCGCGGACGCCGCCTCCTACGAGCGCACGCTCGAATCGCAGGGGCGCGTGCTCGCATCGTTCGACGTGCGCCGCGGCCGCATCGACGCGCTGCTGCGCGAGCGCGCGGATGCGCTCGGGGCGTCGCTCGGCGACGAATCGCAGGTCGCCGCGCTACTCGACGAGGTGACCGCGCTGGTCGAGTGGCCGGCCGTGTACGTCGGCGAGTTCGAGCGCGAGTTCCTGCAGGTGCCCCAGGAGTGCCTGATCC
>DAORSF010000181.1:0-2872 GCA_035443405.1 Burkholderiaceae bacterium
CCAGCACCAGCAGGAGTCCGGCGCCGCAACCGGCGTCGAGCACCCGGGTGCCGGGTGCGACGCGCGCCGCGTCGAGCACGGCGCCGGTGAGCGGCAAAGTGAGTTGCTCGAGGCGCTCCGCGAAATCGCGGGCGCGGCTTCCCCAAAGTCGACCTTGAAGCGTCGCGCTTCCCATGATCGCCTCCGATTCTGCCGTGAGGAGTCGAAAATTCTAGTGCGTGGCGAGTGTGTCGGGAAGCGGGGGTCGGGCGTCCCTGGCGAGAACCGCCGACTGCCGTGGGACAATCCCGGCACTCAGCGCCTCGACGACTCATACGGGGCCCCATCGGACGATGACCACGGACAACTCCGGATCGAAGAAGCGGCGCGCCTGGACGCGGGGCATCGTCGTCGCGCTGGCACTCCTGGCAGCGGCCGCAGGCGCCGCCTGGTGGTGGCGCCTGCAGCCGGAGCCGCCCCCGGACTGGCTCGTCAGCGGCAACGGCCGCGTCGAAGCGATCGACGTCGACGTGGCGACGCGCAGCCCAGGTCGGGTTCGCGAAGTGCTGGCTCAGGAGGGCGATTTCGTCGAGGCCGGACAGGTGCTCGCGCGGATGGACACCGAGTCCCTCGAGTCCGAGCTGGCCGCGGCCCAGGCGCAAGTGCGCCGCGCGCAGAGCGCGAAGGCGACCGCGCAATCGATCGTCGCGCAGCGCGAGAGCGGGATCGCCCAGGCCAGTGCGCTGCTCGCGCAGCGGCGCAGCGAACTCGCGCTCGCCGAGCGTGCGCTGCAGCGCTCGCGCGAGCTCGTCGCCCGCGGATTCCTCTCGCCGTCCCGGCTCGACGCCGACGACGCGGCCGTCCAGGGCGCGCGCGCCGCAGTCGCGTCGGCCCAGGCGCAGGTCCACGAGGCCCGCGCCGCGGTGGAGGTGGCGCGAGCTCAGGCGACCGAGACCGATTCCACGATCGAGGCCGCGGCTGCCCTGGTCGCACGGCTCGAAACCGAGATCGCCGATGCAGCGCTGAAGGCACCGCGCAGCGGCCGGGTCCAGTACCGCCTTGCGCAGCCGGGCGAAGTGGTGGCCGGGGGCGGCAAGATCCTGTCGCTGATCGACCTCGACGAGGTCTACATGACGATCTTCGTGCCCGAGGTCCAGGTCGGGCGCATCGCGATCGGATCGGCAGCCCGGATCGTCCTCGACGCCGCGCCGCAGTTCCCGATCCCGGGCACGGTCAGCTTCGTCGCGAGCGAAGCGCAGTTCACGCCGAAGACGGTGGAGACACAGTCGGAGCGCCAGAAGCTGATGTTCCGCGTGAGGGTGCGCATCGACGAGGCGCTGCTGCGCAAGTACCGGACCCAGGTCAAGACCGGCCTGCCCGGCGTGGCCTGGGTCCGGCTCGGCAACGCCGACAGGCCCTGGCCGGCGTTCCTGGGGAATCCGGCGCTCGACGGTGAGCGCTGAGCCCTTCGCGCGACTGACCGGGGTCGGTCACCGCTACGGCAAACGCGACGCGCTGGTCGACGTCGACCTCGCGCTGCCGCGCGGCGGCGTCGTCGGCGTGATCGGACCCGATGGTGTCGGCAAGTCCACGCTGCTGTCGCTGGTGGCCGGCGCGACGCGCCTGCAGCAGGGGCAAGTCGAGACGCTCGGCTCGGACATGGCGCGCGCGTCCGCGCGCCATCGCGTCTGCGCGCGCATCGCGTACATGCCGCAGGGGCTCGGCCGCAACCTGTACCGCACGCTGTCGGTGCGCGAGAACATCGAGTTCTTCGCGCGGCTCTTCGGGCAGGATCGCGTCGAGCGCGAAGCGCGCATGCACCTCGTGCTGTCGGCGACGGGACTTCTGCCCTTCGCCGAGCGCCCGGCCGGCAAGCTCTCGGGCGGCATGAAGCAGAAGCTCGGGCTGTGCTGCGCGCTGGTGCACGAGCCCGACCTGCTGATCCTCGACGAGCCGACGACCGGCATCGACCCGCTGTCGCGCCGGCAGTTCTGGGCGCTGATCGACGACATCCGCGCGCAGCGGCCGCAGGTGTGCGTGCTGGTCGCGACCTCCTACATGGAGGAGGCCGAGCGCTTCGCTTGGCTCGCCGCGATGAACGGCGGCCGCGTGCTCGCCACCGGCACGCCGGCCGAAATGAAGGCGAGCGTCGACGCGTCGACGCTCGAGCAGGCGTTCGTCCGCCTGCTGCCGCAGTCGCAGCGGCGCGATCACCGAACGGTGACGATCCCGCCGCGGACCCGCTCGGGCGAGGTCGCGATCGAAGCGCGAGGACTGACCCGTCGCTTCGGCGAATTCGTTGCGGTGGACGACGTCAGCTTCACGATCGAGCGCGGCGAGATCTTCGGCTTCCTCGGCTCCAACGGCTGCGGCAAGACGACCACGATGAAGATGCTGACCGGACTGCTGCCGGCGTCGTCGGGCAACGCCCGGTTGCTCGGCCGGCCGGTCGACGCGGCCGACCCGGCGACGCGGCGTCGCGTCGGCTACATGACGCAAGGTTTCTCGCTCTATGGCGAGCTCACCGTGCGCCAGAACCTCGTGCTGCACGCCCGGCTGTTCCATCTGCCGGCCGGATCGATCCCCGCCCGCGTGCAGGAGATGCTCGCCCGCTTCGGCCTCGACGACGTTGCCGACGACCTGCCGGAGGCGCTGCCGCTCGGCCAGCGCCAGCGCCTGTCGCTCGCGGTCGCGACGATCCACGCCCCGGAGGTACTGATCCTCGACGAACCGACTTCCGGGGTCGACCCGATCGCGCGCGACATGTTCTGGCAGCTGATGGTCGACCTGTCGCGGCGCGACGGCGTCACGATCTTCGTCTCGACGCACTTCATGAGCGAGGCCGAGCGCTGCGACCGCGTCGCGCTGATGCACGCCGGCAAGGTGCTGGTCG
>DAORSF010000181.1:2972-5191 GCA_035443405.1 Burkholderiaceae bacterium
CCGCGCCGCCGAGTCGCGTTCAGCCCGCGCAGGATGCTCAGCTACGCATGGCGCGAGACCCTGGAGCTCGTGCGCGATCCGATCCGCGTGACGCTCGCGCTCGTCGGGGCCGCGATGCTGATGTTCATCATGGGCTACGGCATCAGCGCCGACGTCAACGATCTCCCGTTCGCGGTGCTCGACCGCGACGACAGCCCGGCAAGCCGCGACTACGCGGCCGGCCTGTCGGCTTCGGCATACTTCGTCGAGCGGCCCGCCGTGCGCGACCACGACGAGCTGGACCGGCGCATGCGATCGGGCGAGTTGTCGATCGTGATCGAGTTCCCGCCCGGTTTCGGACGCGACCTGGCCAGCGGCCGCGCCACGCAGGTCGGCGCCTGGATCGACGGCTCGATGCCGATGCGCGCCGAGACCGTCGACGGCTACGTGCAGGCGATGCACGCCGGGTGGCTGCGCGAGCTGGCGGCGCGCAGCGCCGGAACGGCCGTGGTCGACCCCGCGCGCGTCGAGGTGCGCTTCCGCTACAACCCGGACGTCAGGAGCATCGTCTCGATGGTGCCGGCGGTGATTCCGCTGCTGCTGATCTTCCTGCCGGCGATGCTGACCGCGCTCGGCGTCGTGCGCGAGAAGGAGCTGGGTTCGATCGTGAACCTCTACGTGACGCCGGTGACGCGGCTCGAGTTCCTGCTCGGCAAGCAGCTGCCCTACGTCGGCATGGCGATGGTGAGTTTCTTCCTGCTGACCGCGCTCGCGGTCACCGTCTTCGGCGTGCCGCTCAAGGGCAGCTTCGTGGCCCTGACGATCGGCGCCCTGCTCTACGTGATCGCAGCGACCGCGATGGGGCTGCTGATCTCCTCCTTCACCCGCAGCCAGATCGCCGCGATCTTCGCCGCGTCCCTCGCGACGATGCTGCCTGCGGTCCAGTTCTCGGGCGTGATCGACCCCGTGTCCTCGCTCACCGGCGTCGGCGCCGTGATCGGCCAGGTTTATCCGACGACCCACTTCCTGACGATCAGCCGCGGCACGTTCGCGAAGGCCCTCGCGCTCGCCGACGTGTGGCCGAACCTGGTGCCGCTCGCGCTCGCCGGCGTCGTGCTCATCGGCGCAAGCGTCGCGCTGCTGCGCAAGCAGGCGAAGTGAAGGCGCTTCCCCGATGAACGGCGCCACCAACGTCCTGCACCTCGGCATCAAGGAGCTGCGCAGCCTGTTGCGCGACCGGATCCTGCTGACGCTGGTCGTCTACGCGTTCACGCTGAATCTCTACGTGATCGGCCACAGCGTCATCGAGACGCTGAACAACGCCCCGATCGCGATCGTCGACGAGGACCGCTCGCAGCTCTCCGGCCGCATCGCCGCCAGCTTCCTTCCGCCGCACTTCATGCGGCCGGCGGCGATCGGCCTTGCCGACGTCGACCCCGGCCTCGATTCGGCGCGCTTCACCTTCGCGCTGATCGTCCCGCCGGGCTTCGAGCGCGACCTGCTGGCCGGCCGCAGCCCGACGATCCAGCTCAACGTCGACGCCACGCAGATGACGCAGGCATGGCTCGGCGCCGCGTACATCCAGGCGATCGTGACGACCGAGGTGGCGGAGCACCTCAGGCGCTACGGGCGGCCGCCGTCGGCCGCGCCGCCGGTCGAGCTCGCGGCGCGAATGCGTTTCAACCCGGCGCTGACCGACTCGTGGTTCATGGTCATGAACGAGCTGATCGGCAACGTCACGATGCTGTCGATCATCCTGACCGGCGCCGCGCTGATCCGCGAGCGCGAGCGCGGCACGATCGAGCACCTGCTGGCGATGCCGCTGACGCCTCTGCAGATCATGGCGGCCAAGGTGTGGTCGATGGCGCTCGTCGTGCTGGTGTGCTCGGGCTTCGCGCTGACCGTCGTGATCGGCGGCGTGCTCGGCGTGCCGGTGGCCGGCTCGGTGCCGCTGTTCGTCGCCGGCACCGCGCTGCACCTGTTCGCCACGACCTCGATGGGCATCTTCATGGGCACCGTGGCACGCTCGATGCCCCAGCTCGGGTTGCTGGTGATTCTCGTGCTGCTGCCGCTCGAGCTGCTGTCGGGCGGCATGACGCCGCGCGAAAGCATGCCCGAGCTGGTGCGCACGGTGATGCTCGCCGCCCCGACGACCCATTTCACCAGCCTCGGCCAGGCCATCCTGTTCCGCGGCGCCGGGCTGGACGTGGTGTGGCCGCAGTTCGCCGCGATCGCGGTGA
>DAORSF010000182.1:0-5190 GCA_035443405.1 Burkholderiaceae bacterium
ACATGTCCTGCTTCTCCTCGACGTTCATGCCGGCCATCGGCTCGTCGAGCAGCAGCATCGTCGGCTCCATCGCCAGCGCTCGCCCGAGGTCGACCCGCTTCTGCAGCCCGTACGGCAGGCGGCCGACCGGCGTCTTGCGGTAGCTCTGGATCTCGAGGAAGTCGATGATCTGCTCGACGAACTCGCGATTCGCGATCTCCTCGCGTTCGGCCGGTCCGATGCGCAGCATCTGAGCGAGAATCCCCGTGCGCATCTTCAGGTTGCGCCCGGTCATGATGTTGTCCAGCACGCTCATGCCCTTGAACAGCGCCAGGCTCTGGAACGTGCGCGCCACGCCCATCGCCGCGACCTTGTGCGGGTTCATCCGCTCGAAGGTCTGGCCGCGGAAGCTGATGCGGCCGTGCTGCGGCGTATAGACGCCGTTGATCACGTTGAGCATCGAGCTCTTGCCGGCGCCGTTGGGACCGATGATCGCCCGGATCTCGTGCTCGCGCACGTCGAACGAGATGTCGGTGAGGGCCTTCACGCCGCCGAAGGCCAGCGAGATGTTCTCCAGGCTCAGGACGACGTCGCCGATCTTTCTGTTGTCCATGTTCACGCGGCCCGCTTCACCTGCGCGGCCGCAAACGTCTTCGAGTCAGCGATCTTCAGGTCGGCCGAGACCATGCCGGTGCGGCCGTCCTCGAAGCGTACCTGCGTCTCGATGAAGCACGACCTGGCTCCGGCGTACAGCGCGTCGATCAGCGGCAGGTACTTCTCGGCGATGAAGCGCCGGCGCACCTTGCGCGTGCGCGTCAGCTCGCCGTCGTCCGCGTCGAGCTCCTTGTGCAGCACCAGGAAGCGATGGATCTGCGAACCGGCCATCATCGGGTCGGCGGCGAGGTCGGCGTTGACCTGCTCGACGCAATCGCGAACCAGCTGGTAGATCTCTTCGCGGCCGGCCAGGTCGACGTAGCCCGCGTAGGGAAGGTTTCGCCGCTCGGCCCAGTTGCCGCAGGCCTCGAAGTCGATGTTGACGAAGGCCATCACCTCGTCGCGCCCGTCGCCGAAGGCCACCGCCTCCTTGATGTACGGGAAGAACTTCAGCTTGTTCTCGATGTACTTCGGCGCAAACAGCGCCCCGCTCGCCAGCTTGCCGACGTCCTTGGCGCGGTCGATGATCTTCAGGTGCCCGTCCTGGTCGAAGTAGCCGGCGTCGCCGGTGTGGTACCAGCCGTCGGCGTCCTTGACTTCGGCAGTCGCCTCCGGATTCTTGTAGTACTCGCGCAGCAGTCCCGGGCTGCGGATCAGGATCTCGCCGGCCTCGGTGACCTTCACTTCGACCCCGTCGACCGGCGGCCCGACGGTGTCGGCCTTCACCTGTCCGTTGGGCTGCACGCAGACGAACACCGCGGTCTCGGTCGAACCGTAGAGCTGCTTCAGGTTGATGCCGAGCGAGCGGTAGAAGACGAACAGGTCCGGGCCGATCGCCTCGCCGGCGGTGTACGCGACGCGCACCCGGCTCATCCCCAGCGTGTTGCGCAGCGGGCCGTAGACCAGAAGGTTGCCGAGCCGGTACTTCAGGCGGTCCAGCAGGGACACGTTCCGGTCGCCGTCGAGCAGCCGCCCGCCGACCCGGCGCGCGACGTTCATGAAGTAGTGGAACATCCTGCGCTTGGGCGCCGCCGCGTCCTCCATCCGGATCGTGACCTGGGTGAGCAGCGCCTCGAGCACTCGCGGCGGGGCGAAGTAGTAGCTCGGTCCGACCTCGCGCATGTCGGCCGCGACCGTTGCAGCCGACTCCGGGCAATTCACGGTGAAGCCGGTCACCAGCCACTGCGCGTAGGAGAAGATGTTCTGCCCGATCCACGCCATCGGCAGGTAGGCGAGGACCTCCTCGTCGTGCGTCAGCCCTTCCATCCGCGACGCCACCGCCGACATCGCGATCAGGTTGCGGTGGCCGTGGATGACACCCTTCGGGTTGCCCGTGGTGCCGGAGGTGTAGAAGATCGCCGCGACGTCGTCCGGGGAGCCGTTCGCGACCTGTTCCTCGAAGAAGCCCGGGTGGCTCGCGAGCCACTCGCGGCCCAGTTCGATCAACCGCTCGTACGAGCGCAGGATCGGTTCCGCGTAGTTGCGCAGCCCGCGCGGGTCGTCGTAATAGACGTGCGCGAGCAGCGGGCACTGCTCGCGGATCTCGAGCAGCTTGTCGACCTGTTCCTGGTCCTCGACGATCGCGAAGCCGATCTCGGCGTTCTGGAAGACGTAGACCATCTCCTGCGCGACCGCGTCCTGGTAGAGCGGGACCGGCACGCCGCCCAGCGCCTGGGCGGCGATCATGCCGGCATAGAGCCGCGGACGGTTCTCGCCGATCAGCGCCAGGTTCTGCCCGCGCCGGAACCCCTGGCTGGCCAGCCCCGCCGCGAGCGCGGCCACCTCGTCGCGCAACTGCGACCAGGTCACCGTCTGCCAGATGCCGAGGTCCTTCTCGCGCAGCGCGGCAGCTTCCGGCCGCTGCCCGGCATGGCGCAGCAGCAGCCGCGGAAACGTGTCCGCACCCGGGGCGCCGGGCAATGCCTCGGGCACGACCGTCGGTTCGGCCATGGTTTGCGCGTCCTCCTTGTCGTGATTCTGGTGGCTCGCCGCGGATTCCAGAACACCGGACTTACCCGTAACTTACGCAGGCGTCCGGACTGCGAGTCGCTACGGGGCCCGCTGGCGAGCGCAGCGCAGTCTAGGCGAGCCCCGACGGTATAGTTGTCGTCTGTCCGACAAAGTCGGGAAAAACCGGAGGTCGGGGACTTGCCCGCATTCGAGGATCTGCTCGCGCGGTCGCCGTGGATGCACGAACTTGATGCGGCGCAGCACGAGCGTGTGCGCCATGAGCTGATCGAGCGCAGCGTGCCGGCCGGCGGCTTCGTGTGCCGCAAGGGCGAACCGGTCGAACACTGGATCGGCGTCGTCACCGGCCTCGTGAAGATCAGCAGCGTGTCGCTCGAGGGGAAGTCCGTCACCTTCACCGGCGTGGCGCCCGGTGGCTGGTTCGGCGAGGGGTCGATGCTCAAGGACGAGCCGCGCCGCTACGACGCGGTGGCGCTGCGCGACAGCCGGATCGCGTTGATGCCGCGCTCGACCTTCCAGTGGCTGCTGGACACCAGCATCGCGTTCAACCGCTACCTGCTGATCCAGCTGAACGAGCGGCTCGGGCAGTTCATCGGGACCGTCGAGATCGATCGGCTGCTCGGACCCGACGCGCGCGTGGCGCGCTGCCTCGCGCAGCTGTTCAATCCGCACCTCTACCCCGGGCTGGGCCTCAAGCTCGAGATCTCGCAGGGCGAGATCGGCTACCTCACCGGCCTGTCGCGACAGCGCGTGAACCAGGCGCTGCGCCGGCTCGAGAGCGAGGGGTTGCTCAAGGTCGATTACGGCGCCGTGACGGTGCTCTCGCTCGACGGCCTGCGCGAGTTCGACGACTGAGCTCGCTTTCGGGTTGGCTGGGACGGCGCCGGGACGCCGGTTCGGGACACCCTGGGCGTTGGGGCTGCGCCGCTTGGGCGCGCCAAGGCGCTGTCCTACGGAAACGCTTGGTCGCTCACGCGGAGCCCGGAGCGTCGGCCCCAACTCGGCCCCTGCGGGGCCTCAAACAGGGGCCGACTCGCGCTGCGCGCGTCCGGTCTCCGCTACGCTCCCGCGCCAGCGCCTACGCGCGCCCAAGCGGCGCAGCCCCAACGCCCAGGGTGTCCCGAACCGGCGTCCCGGCACCGTCCCAGTCAACCCGAAAGGAGACGGGCCGCGCCCGCTCCTGCGGGCACGCCAAGCCGCGCGTGTCGGAGCCTGATTCGAACGTTTACCGCACATCGAGACTCCACGCACCAACGAGTTCGAGCGTTCTCCGGCGCCTGCGCGGCGGCGGGGGCCGGGCTCGGGGCGCAGCGGGGAACGCCGAGGCCACACGGCCCGGTCGCGCGTAGGCGCTGGCGCGGGAGCGCAGCGGAGACCGGACGCGCGCAGCGCGAGTCGGCCCCTGTCTGAGGGAGCGAAGCGACCGAGTTGGGGCCGACGGTCCGGGCTCCGCGTCCGCGCGACCAAGCGTTTCCGTAGGACAGCGCCTTCGTGCGACCGGGCCGTGTGGCCTCGGCGTTCCCCGCTGCGCGCCGAGCCCGGCGCCCGCCGCCGCGCAGGCGCCGGAGAACGCGGGCGTGAGCCTAGGCGGCGGTCCGCTTCAACACGATCTGGAGCTCCGCAAAACCCGCCGGATGCACCTGCCGCAGATACGGCGGTCGCGGCCAGTCCCAGGCATCCGCCGGAAAAAGCGCCCGCACCGCGTTGACGTCGCAGTGGTACGGCGGACCCTCGATGCGCCCCTCGCGTCGTCCGTCACGCTCGACCTGCACCGCCAGCAGGACCAGCGTCCCGCCGTGCACGACCCACGACGCGAGCCGCTGCGCGTACGCGACCCACAAGTCGGGATGCAGCGCGCACAGGCAGGCCTGCTCCCAGACCGCGTCGACCGGCGCCGACGGCGCCCACTCGAGCAGGTCGGCCTCGATCACTTCCGCGTCGAGCCCCGCTTGCGCGAGCCGGGCACGGGTCAGCCCCACTGCAGTGGGTGCGTAGTCGACGCCGATCGGGCGAAAGCCGGCGGCGGCGAGCGTCTCCACCTCGTAGCCGGCGCCGCAACCGGGCACCAGCACTCGCGCCCCGGCCGGCAACTGGCCGGCTTCGAGCAGCGGCGCCAGCGCCGGATTGACCGCGCCGCGGTCCCACGGCGTGCGCTGCGACGCGAAGCGCTCCTGCCAGAAGGCGACAGACGGGCCG
Source organism: Burkholderiaceae bacterium (assembly GCA_035443405.1). Taxonomy (GTDB): domain Bacteria; phylum Pseudomonadota; class Gammaproteobacteria; order Burkholderiales; family Burkholderiaceae_E; genus Zeimonas. Next base: position 4,798 of record DAORSF010000182.1, read on the forward strand.
CCGCGCGTCGCTGCGCCGCTCACCGCAGCCTCACCGTCGCGCTCACCGCGACCTCATTTCTCGTAGAGATAGAAGCCGCGGCCGGTCTTGCGCCCCAGCATGCCGGCGTCGACCATCTCGCGAAGCAACGGCGCCGGCCGATACTTCGGATCCCTGAAGCTGCCGTACAGCACGTCCATCACCGCGAGCTCGACGTCCAGCCCGATCAGGTCGCACAAGGCCAACGGCCCGATCGGGTGGTTGCAGCCGAGCTTCATGCCCGCGTCGATTTCCTCGGCGCTCGCGAGGCCTTCCTGCAGCGCGAAGATCGCCTCGTTGATCATCGGACACAGGATCCTGTTGACCACGAAGCCGGCGCTGTTCTTCACGCCGATCGGCGTCTTGCCGAGCCGC
>DAORSF010000183.1:0-5189 GCA_035443405.1 Burkholderiaceae bacterium
CGATCGCCGGCGACCAGATCACCAACGACATCGCGATGGCGCTGCGCACGCCGACGCCCGAGGCCGACGAAATCAAGCTGCGCTTCGGCATTGCCAAGCAGGTGCTGGCCGACCCCAACGAGAAGATCGAGGTGCCCGGGCTCGGCGACCGCGCACCACGGACGCTGTCGCGCCAGGCGCTGGCCGCGGTGATCGAGCCGCGCATCGAGGAGCTGTTCTCGCTGGTGCACCAGGTGGTTCGCGAGTCGGGCTACGAGGAACTGCTGTCGTCGGGCGTCGTGCTCACCGGCGGCACCAGCCTGCTGCCCGGCATGGTCGAGCTCGCCGAGGACATCTTCCTCAAGCCGGTGCGCATCGGCATGCCGGCATACACCGGCGGGCTCGCCGACGTCGTGCGTTCGCCGCGCTATTCGACCGCGGTCGGGCTGCTCGAGGAGGCGAGGCTGCAGAGGCTGCGCGGCCGCAAGGTGGCCGAGCAGTCGGGATCCTTCAAGGAGACGCTGCGACGGATGAAGGAGTGGTTCCTTGGGAATTTCTGAACACCCCGTTTTCTTTCGGGAAGGGCGACTGGAGAGGCGAGGCCGGGCGGCCGCGCCAGCGGGGGCGTGTGCCGTATTCCGGCTCAGCTTCTCCCGTCTGTCTTCCCACCATCCAGGAGGTCAGCACCATGAGCTTTGAAATGATCGAAACCGAAGTCGACGGCGCAGTGATCAAGGTGATCGGCGTCGGCGGTGCCGGCGGCAACGCGGTCAACCACATGATCAATCGCGACGTCCAGGGCGTCGAGTTCATCGCGTTGAACACCGACAAGCAGGCGTTGAAACGCTCGCTCGCCGAGCGAACGATCCAGCTCGGCGAGATCGGTCTCGGTGCGGGCGCCCGGCCCGAGGCCGGGCGCGCCGCCGCCGACGCGATGCGCGAGCACATCCGCGAGGCGCTCGACGGCGCCAACATGGTCTTCCTGACCGCCGGCATGGGCAAGGGCACCGGCACCGGCGCCTCGCCGGTGGTCGCCGAGATCGCCAAGGAGATGGGCATCCTGACGGTCGGCGTGGTCACCAAGCCGTTCGACTTCGAAGGCGCCAAGAAGCTTCAGATTGCCGAGCACGGCATCGACCAGCTGGTCGAGCACGTCGACTCGCTGATCGTCGTACTCAACCAGAAGCTGTTCGAGGTGATGGACGAGGACGCCAGCCTCGAGGACGCGTTCAGGCGCGCCGACGACGTGCTGCACAACGCGGTCGCCGGCATCGCCGAGATCATCAACGTGCCGGGCCTCGTCAACGTGGACTTCGCCGACGTCAAGACCGTCATGGGCGAGCAGGGCAAGGCGATGATGGGCATCGGCGAGTCGGCCGGCCTCGACCGCGCCCGGATCGCGGCCGAGCAGGCGGTGTCGTCGCCGCTGCTCGACGGCGTCGACCTGCAAGGCGCGCGCGGCGTGATCGTCAACATCACCGCCGGCCGCAGCCTGAAACTGAAGGAGACCAACGACGTCATCAACACGATCAAGGCCTTCTGCGCCGACGACGCGACGATCATCCACGGCACCGTGTTCGACGAGGCGATGGGCGACCGCCTGCGGGTCACGGTGGTCGCCACCGGCATCGGCCGCCGCGCCGCCAAGCCGGTGCTGGTCCCGCAGACTCATCTGCGCACCGGCACGGACAACACGGCGACGCCGGTGAACTACGAGCAGTTCGAGCAGCCGACCGTCTGGCGCAGCCCGCGCGCGTCGGCGGCCGCGCAGGTGCAGGCGCTCGAGGACAGCGGTGTCGAGCGCTTCGACATCCCGGCGTTCCTGCGCAAGCAGGCGGACTGAAAGGCAGGCTCCGGTTCGCGGACGAAACCGCTCGGCCGCGCCGGAGGCCCCTGCAGGATCAGGGGCAGCCGGCGTGGCACGGGCACGGATCGCGCGCGAGCACTAGAATGATCGATTGGCCGCGGTGCGACCCCCCGCCGGCGCCCGCGGCAATCGACCATGGAGAACCGACAGATGACGATCAAGGTTGGCGACACGCTTCCGGACGCGACCGTCCGGGAATTCATCGAAGTAGAGGGCAACGGCTGCTCGATCGGGCCGAACGCGTTCCAGGTCGCCGACCTGGTCAAGGGCAAGCGCGTCGTGGTCTTCGGGCTTCCGGGAGCCTTCACGCCGACCTGCTCGGCCAGGCACGTGCCGGGCTACCTGCAGCACTTCGATGCGCTGAAGGCCAGCGGCGTCGACGAGATCTGGTGCGTGTCTGTCAACGACGCGTTCGTGATGGGCGCGTGGGGGCGCGACCAGAAGACCGCCGGCAAGGTGCGCATGATCGCCGACGGCAGCGGCGAGTTCACGAAGAAGATGGGGCTGGAAGTCGACCTCGGCGCCGGCGGCATGGGGCTGCGCTCGCGCCGCTACTCGATGCTGGTCGACGACGGGGTCGTCAAGTCGCTGAACCTCGAGGCGCCCGGCAAGTTCGAGGTGTCGGACGCCGAGACGATGCTCGGCCAGGTCGGCAGCGCGGAACGGGCTGCGCGCTGAGTCTCGCGACGCGAGCCCGGACGTCCAAGCCCCGGACCATGATGCGCCAGCGAACGATCGGCAAGCCGGTCAGCACGACCGGCGTCGGCCTGCACTCCGGCGAGCGGGTCGTGCTCACGCTGCGCCCGGCCGACGCCGACACCGGCATCGTGTTCCGTCGCACCGATCTCGACCCGCCGGTCGAGATCCGCTGCGGTGCAGCGCGCGTCACCGACACCCGCATGGCGTCCACGCTGACCGCCGCCGACGACGGGCCCGGCAGCCAGGTCAGGGTGGCGACCGTCGAGCACCTGATGTCCGCGCTTGCGGGGCTGGGCATCGACAACCTGTACGTCGAGGTGACCGCGCCCGAGATCCCGATCCTCGACGGCTCGGCCGGCTCGTTCGTTTTCCTGGTCCAGTCGGCCGGCATCGTCGAGCAGCGCGCGGCCAAGCGCTTCATCCGCGTCAGGCGCCGGGTGGAGGTCCGCGACGGCGACAAGTGGGCGCGCCTCGATCCGCACTTCGGCTTCAAGCTGCGGTTCTCGATCGCGTTCGCGCATCCCGCGATCGACGCGACCGAACAGGCCGTCGAAGTCGACTTCGCGACGATGTCGTACGTGAAGGAGGTCGCGCGCGCGCGCACCTTCGGCTTCATGCAGGACGTCGAGGCCCTGCGCGCCCACGGACTGGCCAAGGGGGGCAGCTTCGGCAACGCGATCGTGATGGACGAGTACCGGGTGCTGAACGCCGACGGGCTGCGCTTCGACGACGAGTTCGTCAAGCACAAGATCCTCGACGCGGTCGGAGACCTGTACCTGGTCGGGCACCCGCTGCTCGCGGCCTACAGCGCCCACAAGTCGGGCCATGCATTGAACAACCTGCTGCTGCGCGAGCTGCTGGCCGACCAGCAGGCGTGGGAACTGGTCAGCTTCACCGAGCGGCGCGACGCGCCCAAGCTCTTCGCGCTCGACTGGGCGCGTGCCTGAGCGCGGCGCCCGAGGGCGGCGACGATGATCCTGGTACGGGTGTTCGTCATCGTCGTGCTGGCCGCCGTGGTGTGGTGCGCCGCCGGATACCTGTTCACGCGCGACCGCAAGTACCTGCGGGTCGCCGTCCGCGTGCTCGCTGTCGGGGCGGTCGGCGCGCTGGTGTTCTTCGCGGTCATGTTCGCGCAGCGGCTCTGATCGCCGCACGGCGGGCGAACGGCGCCTCTGGTCGGTCGCGGCCGGTGCGGACGATGGCGGCTCAGCGCGCCGAGCGCTGGCGACGGATCAGGTTTGCGAGCGCTTGCTTGAGCGCCGGCCCTTCTGTTTCGGCCATCAGTTGCGCAAGGTCGGCGAGCGCCCCGGCGGGCACGCCGGCGCGAGGCGGGGCGGCGATGCGCGATCCGCCCGCCGCGCGTCGTTGCGGCACGATTCTGATTCGACTAACCTGATTGCAATCCTGGTGCACGACCGCCAGCAAGGTCGGCGTCATCTGGCGCAGGCGGCCGGCCCAGGCGGCACTCGGAGTCATGACGGTCAGCGTCTGCTCGTCGAGCGAGACGACCGTCATCGGGATACGCGGGCATGCCGCGGCCAGCCGGGCCTGCAGCGCCACGAGGCGATCGACGCGGGCGGCCAACGCGCGGAAACCGGACTCGGTGTCCAGCCAGCCAGTGACGGAGCGTGCGGTGGTGGCGGACTTCCTTGGTTCGTTCGACGCCATGGCACGTCAACGGTAGCACGGCGGAGACATTCGATGCAGATCATTCTCGTGCATCCGAGGCTGCGGCAGGCGCGCACGATCAACGTCGGGCGGCGCACGCTGGCCGGCCTCGGGCTGGCGCTGCTGCTCGTGATCGCGACGGGCACCGGCCTGCTGTCCTACGTGACGATCCGGCACGTGGTGCACCCGCAGATCCCGTTCGTCCAGCAGTGGCTGGCGCACGCCGGCGTGCTGCCGTCCGCGGCCGACCCCGACGAGGCGGTGCGCCGGAACATCGACGCGCTGGCGGTTCGGCTCGGCGAGATGCAGGCCGAACTGGCGCGGCTCGACGCGCTCGGCGAGCGCCTGGCCACGATGGCCGGACTCGAGCGCCTGGACCTGGGCGTGCTCAAGGCGCCGCCCGGCCGTGGCGGCCCGGCCCCCGAAGCAGGCGGTCAATCGCTGTCGCTCGACGAGCTGGCGCGCGCGGTCGACGAGGCGGCCGCCCGGTTCGGGGAGCAGTCCGACGAACTGAGCGTGCTCGAGTCCGAACTGCTGTACCGCGAGGCGTCGGCGCGGCTGGTGCCGAGCGCGCGGCCGCTGGTCGACGCGCTGGTCGGCTCGCGCTTCGGTTCGCGCATCGACCCGTTCACCGGCCGGCGCGTGGCACACGAGGGGCTCGACTTCGGCGCGCCGGTCGGCACGCCGATCCTCGCCGCAGCGGCAGGCGTCGTGGTCCTGGCCGGCAAGCGACCGGGCTACGGCAATCAGATCGACATCGACCACGGCAACGGACTGGTCACGCGCTACGCGCACGCATCGAAGATCGACGTGGCGGAGGGCGAGATCGTCAGGCAGGGTCAGAAGATCGCAGAAGTGGGCTCGACGGGGCGCTCGACCGGCCCGCACCTGCACTTCGAGGTCCGCATCGACGGCGCGCCCCGCGACCCGCTGCCCTACCTGCGGGCCGGCATGCGCGAGCCGGGGGCGCTGGCGC
>DAORSF010000184.1:0-5183 GCA_035443405.1 Burkholderiaceae bacterium
GCGAGGACGGTGGCCGAGTCGAGCCCGCCCGAGAGCAGGACGACCGCGCGCATCAACGCGGCAGGCTGGCCAGCCGTTCCCTTGCGAGTTGCGCGGCCTGGCTCTGCGGGTAGCGCGCGATCACCGAGTCGAGCGTGGCGCGGGCGGCGCGGCGGTCGCCGCTTTCGGCCTGCGCATAGCCGACGTTGAGCAGCGCGTCGGCCGCGCGCGGGTTGTCCGGGTACTTCGTGATCAGCGCCTGGTGGCTGGCGATCGCGCCTTTGTAGTCCTTCAGCGCGAACTGGCTGCTGCCGATCCAGAACAGCACGCCGGGCATGTAGGGGCTGTCGGGATACTGGCTCTGGAACAGCCGGAACGCGGTCAGCGCGCCGCGGAAGTCGCCGCCGCGGAACAGTGCCAGCGCGGCGTCGAAGCTGCGCTGCTCGCTCTGGTCCACGGTGACGGTCTTGCCGTCGATCTGCGTGTTGACCGGCTCGAAGCGCTTGATGCGGCTGTCGACGGTCGCCATCTGGTCGCGCATCTGGCGCTGCAGCGTCACCAGTTCGTTGGTCTGCACCTCGAGCTGGCCGCGCAAGCGCGCGATCTCCTGGCGCATCGACTCGAGCTGCGACTGCAACTCGAGCTGGCCGCGCGAGGTCTGTTCGAGCCGCTCGACGCGCCGTGCGAGCTCGTCGAGCCGCTCGTTCGTCTGCTGCTGAAGCACCTGCAAGCGGCCGCGGACGTCCAGTATCGCCCGGCGCGCCTCGTCGTCCTCGAAGAGCGCATGCGCGCCGGGCGCCGCGGCGAGCAGCCCGGTGGCGACGCAGAAGGCCGACAGCGCGCGGCGCGGGGTCATGGTCGTGCCCGGTTACTGGTAGACCAGGTCGGCGCGACGGTTCTCGGCGTACGAGGCCTCGTCGGCGCCGGTGGCGCGCGGACGCTCTTCGCCGAAGCTGACGGCCTCCATCTGCGTGTCGGGCACGCCGAGTGCCGACATCGCGCGCCGCACTGCCTCGGCGCGCTTCTGGCCAAGCGCCAGGTTGTACTCGCGGCTGCCGCGCTCGTCGGTATTGCCCTGGATCACGACGCGGCGCGTCTTGTTGCTCAGCAGGTAGCGCGAGTGCGCGTCGACCGTGCCGCGGAACTCGTCCTTGATCACGAAGCTGTCGAAGTCGAAGAAGATGCTGCGCTTGGCGAGCGGGCTCTTCGGGTCGTTGAGCGGATCGGTTCCGCCGACCGTCACCTGCTCGACGCCGCGCGCGCCGGCGCCGCCGGCGGTGGCGCCACCCGCGCCGTCGCGGCTCTCGATCGGCGCGCCGGTGCCGCGCATCGATGCCTCGTCCTCCAGCTTCACGCTCGAGCCGCAGGCGGCGAGGAACGCCACCATCGTGGCCACCAGTGCAAGTCGAATCGTCGGTTTCATCGTGCCCTCTGTGTCGTGACTGTTCGTGGTTGTCGGCGCCGCATCGCTGTCACTTCGCGAAGGGCCCCCAGGTCGGTTCGCGGATGTCGCCTGCGTTCGAGGTCAGGCGCTGCTTGATGCGGCCGTCGACGCTGGCCGCGACCAGCGAATCGCGCCCGCCGACCTGCGTGGCGTACATGACCCAGCGGCCGTTCGGTGCGAAGCTCGGCGACTCCTCGCGGCCGGCGTCGGAGAGGATCGTTTCGCTGCCGCCGGCCAGGTCGCGCATCGCGACCAGGAACCGGCCTTCGCGCCGCGTCACGTAGGCCAGCAGCTTGCCGTCCGGGCTGATGCGCGGGCTGACGTTGTACGAAGAACCGAAGGTGACCCGCGTGGCGTCGCCGCCGCCCAGCGAGATCCGGTAGATCTGCGGCGAGCCGCCGCGGTCGGACGTGAAGTACAGGCTCTTGCCGTCGGCCGCGAACACCGGCTCGGTGTCGATGCCCGACGAGCTGGTGAGTCGCCGCGGCGGACCCGAGCCGTCGGAGCCGATCAGGTAGATCTGCGACAGCCCGTCCTGCGTCAGCGTCACCGCCAGCGTGCGCCCGTCCGGCGACCACGCCGGCGCGCTGTTGCTGCCCTTGAAGTTCGCGACCGCCTTGCGCTGGCCGCTCGACAGCGTGTGCACGTAGATGACCGGCTTCTTGAGTTCGAACGACACGTAGGCCAGCCGGGAGCCGTCGGGCGACCACGACGGCGAGATGATCGGCTCGGACGAATTCAGCGGCGAGACGACGTTCTCGCCGTCCCAGTCGGCGACGTTGAGCCGGTAACGGCTACCCTGCTTCGACACGAAGGCGATGCGTGTCGAGAAGATGCCTTTCTCGCCGGTGATCTTCTCGTACACCCAGTCGGCGACGCGGTGCGCGCCGTAGCGCAGGTCGGACTCGCTGACCACCAGCGACTCGCCGCCGATCGCGTTCTGGCGAACCGCGTCGCTCAGGCGAAAGCGGATGTCGTAGCGACCGTCGGCAAGGCGCGACACCGATCCCGCGAGGATCGAATCGGCCCCTCGCGCGCGGATGTCCGGGAAGTTGACCGGCGACGTGTCGGACATCGTCGCCTGCGGGTCGATCACGCGGAACGAACCGCTGCGCGCGAGGTCGCCGCGCACGACGTTGGCGACGTCCTGCGAGACGCGGCCGTCGGAGGCGAAGCTGGCGATCGCGATCGGGTACTGGGTGGCGCCAACCCCGGAGACGTCGATGCGCATCTGCGCGTGCCCGGAGGGCAGCGCGAGCGCGAGACACAGCGCCAGGAACAGTCTCCTCATGAAACTCCTCATGAAGACCAAGGGCGAATTATAACGATCCCGGGCCTGCGGCCCGGGGATGACCGGGTACCGGCGGTCGGCCGCTCGCGTCCGCCTCACCGGTCGTCTTTCGGCCCGCGGGCGATTTCGAGCTCGGGCGGGCAGCTGCCGTCGCTCTGACGAGGGAGCGGCGACGAGCGCCGGATGCCGCGCTCGGCCGCCTCGTCCCACGCCGCGATGCCGCTCGAGCGGCGCAGCTTCACCGACATGATCGTGCAGTCCGGCGACACGGCGACGACGAAGACCGCCTTCGGATTGCCGGCCAGGTCGGCCGGCGCCTGGTACACCGTATTCGAACGGATCAGCGACGAGAGCCGCGCGACGTACCCGGTGTCGGTGCCGCCGCCCGCGCTGCCGACCGCGCCCGGCGTGCCCGTCGCGCTGCCGCTGCGAGCGCCCTCGGTCGGCGTGCCGGCGGACGCGCGCAAGCGGTCCACGTAGGCCTGGCGCTGTTTCTCGTCCCGTTCCGCGCGCGCCTTCTCCTGCGCTTCGCGCTTCGCTTTTTCCTCGGCGTCCTGCCTGGCTTTCGCTTCGGCCTCGCGCCTGGCCTTCGCTTCAGCTTCGCGCTTCGCCTTGGCCTCGGCCTCGCGACGCGCCTTCTCTTCGGCCACCTTGCGCTCTTCGGCCACCTTGCGCTCCTCGGCCTCCTTGCGGCGGATCTCGGCCTGCTTGCGCGCCTCGTCCTCGCGGCGCCGCTCGGCCGCGCGCCGCTCTTCTTCCCGGCGTGCCGCTTCCTCGCGCGCCTTGCGCTCGGCTTCGCGCTTCTGCTCGACGACGATGTCGGGTTTCTCGACCGGCGGCGCCGGCTCGGGCGCGCGCGCCAGCGGCGGAGGGGGCGGCGGCGGCGGCTCCGGCGCGGGTTTCGGTGCCGGGACCGGCTGGGGCGCCGGCTTGACCGGCGATTCGGTCGGCGTCGCGGGCGTCCACAACTCGGCCGCGACCGGCGCCGGCTTCTGTGTCTGCCAGCGGATGCCCACGAACAGCATCAGCAGCAGCAGGCCGTGCATGACCAGCGCCAGCGCGAACGCTTTCGCGCGGCCCTTCGGTTTCGGCGGCTTGCGGACCGGCCCGGCGCCGCCGGAGCGCGGCATCGCGGAGGGCGGGCCGGCTTTCGGGTCGAAGGGCGTCGGATCGGGCATCTGTGGCGGCGGGCGGTTCGGCTCGATGTCGTTGAACGTCGCGTCGGCGGTTGCAGGCTCAGTTCGCCGGCTTGACCATCAACGCGACGCGGCCGACGTTGAGTCGCTGCAGTTCGCTCATCACGTCGATGATCGCCTCGTAGCGGACAGCGCGGTCGCCGCTGATCACCACGGCCATCTGCGCGTTGTCTCCGCGCAATTGCTCGATCGCGCCGGCCAGGTCGCCGCGCGCCACTCGGCGCTCCGACGGATCGCCGGTGTTGATGCCGCGCACCCGCATGTCGTCGGCGGCGCGCACCTGAACCTCGATGTACTGGTCGGGGCGCGTGCTGCTGCGACCGGCGCGCGGCAGGTCGATCGCGCCGGGCGGAAGCAGCGGCGCGGTGACCATGAAGATCACCAGCAGCACCAGCATCACGTCGATGTAGGGCACCACGTTGATTTCGTTGACCAGCCGGCGACCGCGGCCGCCGGAACGCGAGCGTGGGGCGGCGGCAGCCATCAGCGCGCCTGCCTTTGGAGGATATTGGAGAACTCGTCGATGAAGCTGTCGAATCGGGTCGACAGGCGGTCCATGTCGTAGGCGAAACGGTTGTAGGCGACCACCGCGGGGATCGCCGCGAACAGGCCGATCGCGGTGGCGACCAGCGCCTCGGCGATGCCGGGCGCGACCGACGCCAGCGTCGCCTGGTGCACGTTGGCCAGGCCGCGGAACGAGTTCATGATGCCCCAGACGGTGCCGAACAGGCCGATGTACGGGCTGACCGATCCGGCCGACGCCAGGAACGCGAGGCTCGACTCGAGCGCGTCCATCTCGCGCTGGTACGCGGCGCGCATCGCGCGGCGCGAGCCGTCGAGCATGGCGTTGATGTCGCCCGGCTTCTGCTGCCGGGTCTTGAGGAACTCGCCCATCCCCGACTCGAAGATTCGCGCCAGCGAGCCGTGGTCGTGCGACTCGATGCGCACTTGCTGGTACAGCGCGCCGAGGTCGCGGTCCTTCCAGAACTCGGTCTCGAAGCGGTCGGTGGCGCGCTTGGCGGTGCGGATCGCGAACCACTTGCGGAAGATGATGCTCCACGACCCCAGCGAAACCAGCATCAGCAGCGCCATGACGAGTTGTACCAGCAGGCTCGCCTGCGCAACCAGGGAGACGATCGACAGTTCGCTGTTCATGCGCGGTTCACTCGACCACTGGAGGTTGGGGGAGGGCGGCGCCGAGCCGCTCGTTGAGCCAGCGGGGAAACCCGGCCGCGCGGCCGTCGTCGCGGCGAATCGCCGCGATGCGCACGGT
>DAORSF010000185.1:0-5178 GCA_035443405.1 Burkholderiaceae bacterium
AGCTCGCCGAGATCCTGCAGCGGATGACTTCCGAGGATCCGAGCCTCGGCGTCGAGCACGACCCGGTCACGCACGAGGCCGTGATCCGCGGCCTCGGCGAACTGCACGTCGGCCGCGTGCTCGAGCGTATCCGCTCGCAGTACAAGCTCGACGTCGAGGCGCACCCGCCGACGATCCCGTACCGCGAAACGATCGGCGCACCGGCCGACGGGCATCACCGGCACAAGAAGCAGAGCGGCGGCGCGGGTCAGTTCGGCGAAGTGTTCCTGCGCGTCGCGCCGCTCGCGCGCGGCGAGGGTTTCCGCTTCGTCGACGAGGTCAAGGGCGGCGCGATCCCCAGCGTCTTCATCCCGGCCGTCGAGAAGGGCGTGCGACAGGCGATGGCGAGCGGCGCAGTCGCCGGATTCCCGGTGCAGGACGTGCAGGTCGCCGTCTACGACGGCAAGACGCATCCGGTCGACGGCAAGGAGATCGCCTTCGTCACGGCCGGCCGAAAGGCCTTCCTCGACGCCGCGTCGAAGGCGCGCCCGATCGTGCTCGAGCCGATCGTGTCGCTCGAGTTGACCATCCCTCAGGAAGCGATCGGCGCCGTATCGGGCGAGCTGTCGGCGCGCCGCGGGCAGGTGTCGGGGACCGGCGCCGCCCGCGCGGGCATGGCGATGCTGAGCGCGCGCGCACCGCTGGCGGAGTTGTCCGATTTCCAGGGGCGGCTGAAGGCGATCACTGGCGGGCAGGGCAGCTACTCGCTCGAGCTGCTCGGCTACGAGGAAGCGCCACCCAATGTACAGGCCCGCCTGCACGCCGCGTGGCGCCCGCGCGAGGAGGAGTGATCGCCGCCGCGTTGGGGTGACGCCGTCCGTACGCGGGCGCGCGACGGGTCACGCGCGAAGGCGCGCCGGCCCCAGCGCCGCCTCGCTCAGCCCGAGGTCGACCAGTCGCTGCGGCAGCGGGCGCGCGCGCACGAGCTCCGCGCAGGCCTCGCCCATCGCGGCCGAGCTCTGGATGCCGTAGCCGCCCTGCCCCGCGAGCCAGAAGAAGCCCGGCTCGCCGGGATCGAAGCCGCCGACCAGCCCGCCGTCGGCGACGAACGAGCGCAGTCCGGCCCAGACGTGCGCGGGACGCCGGATCGTCAGCGTCGTGAAGCGCTCGATGCGGTCGATGCCGGTCGCGACGTCGAGTTCTTCGGCGACCACGTCGTGCGGCGCCACCGGATCGGCATTGGCGGGCGAGCCGAGCAGCATGCCCGCATCGGGCTTGACGTAGAAGGACTCGTCGACCGCGATGAGCGACGGCAGCCGGCGCACGTCGAGGCCCTCGGGCGGGCGGAACAGGAACGCGGTGCGTCGCCTCGGCTGCAGACCGAGCGGCGCCACCCCCGCCAGGCTCGCGAGCTCGTCGGCCCACGCTCCCGCAGCGTCGACCAGCACCGGGGCACGCCAGCTGCGCCGGCCGTCGGCGACGATCCAGTCGGCGCCGTGGCGCTCGATGGCGCGCACGTCGACGCCGCACTCGATCGCGCCGCCGTGCGCGCGCACGCCGCGCAGGTAGCCGTGCAGCAGTGCGTTCACGTCGATGTCCATCGCCTCGGGTTCGAGCACGCCGCCCGCGACCAATCCTTCGCGCAGCACCGGCACCAGTACCCGCGCCTCGCCGGCGTCGAGCCGCCGCGCGGCCGCGCCGAGCGTCCGCACCGCGTCGTAGTGCCTTTCGAGCAGGTCGCGCTGCGCGGCCGTCCCGAACGCCAGCGCGCCGCGCGGCGAGAGGATCGGCGCGTCGGCGAAACCCCGGGGAGGCGCCGCCAGGAAATCGCGGCTGCCCAGCGTCAGCGCCCTGACCTGCGGCGGGCCGTAGCTCTCCAGGTAGAGCGCGGCCGAGCGCCCGGTCGAGTGGTAACCGGGCTGCGCTTCGCGTTCGACGACCACGACCCTGCCGTGCGGAGCCAGCCGGAACGCCAGCGACGCGCCGGCAATGCCGGCGCCGACGACGATCCAGTCGCATCCGGCGGCACGCATCGAAAGGCTCCCAGAGGCGGCGACCCGGCGCCGCGCCAATCGTCACTGTATCCGGAAGCGACGATACCGTTGCGGCAGCGGGCGGCACCGGCTTGCGGTATCGTCGCCGAACCGCAGCACGGAATCCGGGACATGGACATCGCCGCCGCCATCGAAACCCTGCGCCGACTGGTCGCCTTCGACACGGTCAGTGCGCACCCGAACGCGGCGCTGATCGACTGGGCCGCCGAGCGCCTGCAGGCCTGCGGCGCGCGCACGCTGGTCCAGCACGGCGACGAACCGGGCAAGGCGAACCTGTTCGCGACGATCGGCCCCGAAGATCGCCACGGGCTGATGCTGTCGGGCCACTCCGACGTCGTGCCGGTCGCCGGGCAGGCGTGGAGCTCCGATCCGTTCACGCTCACCGAGCGCGGCGGCCGGCTGCATGCGCGCGGCGCCGCGGACATGAAGGGCTTCATCGCCTGCGTGCTCGAAGCGGCGCCGCAATTCGCACGCGCCGGGCTGCGCACGCCGCTTCACATCGCGTTGTCGTACAACGAGGAAACCAACATGCACGGCATGCGGCAACTCGCGGCGCACCTTGCCGGCACGCCGCTGCGTCCGGCGGCGTGCATCATCGGCGAGCCGACCGCCATGCAGGTGGTCGTGGCGAACAAGGGCGCGGCGGGCTATCGCGTCAAGGTGCGCGGCCATTCGGTCCACTCGTCGCTGCGCGACCAGGGCGTGTCGGCCGTGGAGACCGCGGCCGAGATCATCGTCTTCGTCAACGCGCTGCAGAAACGGCTGAACGCAGCGACGCGCCACGACGGCTTCGAGTTCCCGCACACCAGCGTGCACGTCGGCCGCATCGAAGGCGGCACGGCGCACAACATCACCGCGAAGGACTGCGAGTTCCTGCTCGAGATCCGCGCGCTGCCCGGCACGAGCTCGACCGACGTGCTCGACGAGATCCGCGGCTACTGCGACTCGGTGCTGCTGCCCGCGATGCGCGCGATCTCGGCCGACTCGGACATCGTGTTCGAGGAGATCTTCGACACCCCTGCGCTCGACGAGCGTGGCAACGTCTACCTGGCGCAAGCGATCATGCCGTTGTGCGGGCACCTTTCGGCCGGCCGGGTGAGCTTCGGCACCGAGGCCGGCATCCTGCAGGACATCGGCGTGCCGACGATCGTCTGCGGCCCCGGCCAGATCCGCGTCGCCCACCAGCCCGACGAATACGTCGAGATCGAGCAACTCGAAGCTTGCGGCCGGTTCCTCGGCATCCTCGCCGAGCGGCTCGCGCGCGGCGAGTTGCCGCTGGCGGCCTGAGGCCGGGCCCGCCGCAGCCCGCCTGGCGTCCGGGGCCTGTGCGACAATCCGCGCTGGCCCCGATTCCCGCCGCCGCGCCGCGGTGGTCCGCCCCCTTCGATGCTGCTCTGGGTTTCCATCGCCGTCGCCACGCTCGTGGTGACCGCCGTCATCGTCTGGCCGCTGCTGTCCGCACGCCCACCTGCGCTCGCCGACGCGGGCGACGACGAGCGTCGCCGTCTGGCCGTGTTCCGCGACCGCAAGCGCGAAATCGAACGCGAGCGCGCGGCCGGTCGGCTGAGCGACGCCGACGCCGCGCAGGCACAAGCCGACCTGCTGCGCCAGGTGGCCGAAGACCTGCCCGAGGGCGCCGTCGCCGCGTCCAGCGAGGTCGCGGCCCCGCGTACCGCATCGAAGGTCGCCGCGCTCGCGCTTGCCGTGCTGGTCCCGTTGGTCGCGATCGGGGTCTACCAACGCGTCGGGGCGCCGCAACTGGCCGGCATCGACCTGCGCGCCGGCGATCGGCCGATCGAACCCGCCGAAGTCGAGAAACTCGTCGCCGAGATCGAGCAGCGCACCCGCGACGAGCCGAACGACGGCGAAGCCTGGGCGATGCTCGCCGAAGCACGCAAGATGCAGGGTCGCCACGCCGACGCGGTGAGCGCGTTCGAACGGGCCGTGCGCCTGCTGCCGCCCGACGCCCGCCTTCTAACCGACTTCGCCGAGTCCGCGGCGTTGCTGGCGGGTGGCGAGTTCTCCGGGCGCCCGCTGTCGCTGCTCGAGCAGGCGCTGTCGATCGACGCGGGCGATCCCAAGGCGATCGCATTGATGGGCGCCGCGCAGTACCGGCTCGGCAACCTCGAGCGCGCACGCGAATACCTGAAGAAACTGCACGACGGCCTTCAGTCCGGCTCGGAGGAAGCGTCGCAGATCGCCGAGGTGCTCGCGCGCATCGACGCCGAGATCGCGCAGCGCGGCACGCCGCCGGTCACCGCCGATCACGATGCGCAGGCGGTGACGGGCACGGTCACGCTCGACGCGAGCCTGTCCGACAAGGCCCGTCCTGGCGACACGCTCTTCGTCATTGCCCGCCAGGCCGGGGGACCGCCGATCCCGGTCGCCGTGGTCCGCAACCCGGGCGCGACGCTGCCCGCGCGCTTCACGATCGGCGACGCCAACGCGATGGATCCTACCCGGCCGCTGTCGTCGGCCGGCACACTGATCCTCGAGGCGCGCCTGAGCCGCAGCGGCGAAGCGATGCGCCAGCCCGGCGACCTGTACGGGCAGCGGGCCGAGGTCAGGCCTGGACAGCGCGACGTGACGATCGTCATCGATCGCGTGGTCACGCCTTGAGCGCCGCACCGGACTTCGCGGGGCTCGAAACGCGTGCGCTGGCCTGTGCGGCCGGCTACCGCACGCTGTTCGCGGAGCTCGACCTGCGCGTGCCAGCCTCGCGCTGGATGATGCTCACCGGGCCGAACGGCAGCGGCAAGTCGACGCTGCTGCGCGCGATCGCCGGGCTCGCGCGGCCGGTCGCCGGCGAGATCCGGTGGCGTGGCGCACCGCGGGGCGCCGACTCCGCCGCGTGGCGCGCCGACTGCCTCTACCAGGGCCACGCAGCCGGCTGGAAGGACAGTCTCGACGCGCGCGAGAACCTCGCGCTGCAGGCCGCGCTGGACGGTCTCGAACTCGACGCGTCGGCGATAGACGCGCAACTCGCGCGCGTGGGGCTCGAGCGGCAGGCACGCCTGCCCTTCGCGCGCCTGTCGGCCGGCCAGCGCCGTCGCCTGTCGCTCGCCCGCCTCTCCTCGTCGGCGCGACCGTTGTGGCTGCTCGACGAGCCCGGCACCGCGCTCGACGCCGCTGGCCTGCAGACGCT
>DAORSF010000186.1:0-3494 GCA_035443405.1 Burkholderiaceae bacterium
GAAGATCAGCCCGCCGAACAGGAAGGTCGTGAGCTCGAGCGCCCAGACGAAGCTGTAGTTGAAGACGTAGCGGGCGACCACCTGCACGAAGGTGATCAGCGTCATCAAAGTGATGAGGAGGGCCACCAGGCCCTCCTCGATGCGCCCGACCCAGCCGGACTTCACGAAACTCGCTGCCGCGACGATGGTCTGTTCGGGGTCTGCAGCTCGGCTACTGGTTCGACTTCAGCGCCGCCTGGATCAGGTCGTTGCCGATGTCGGCTTCGAACTTCTTCCAGACCGGCTCCATCGCCTTGCGCCAGGCGGCGACGTCGTCCTTGGACAGCGCCTGGATCTTCGCCTTGCCGGCCTCCTCGATGCGCTTGCGGTCGCGCTGGTTGAGCTCTTCGGCGAGCTTGTTGGAATGCGCGGTCGCCTCGTCCATTGCCTTCTGCAGCCCCGCACGGACGTCGGCGGGCAGCCCGTCCCACCACTTGGCGTTGGTGATCACCATGTAGTCGATCACGCCGTGGTTGGTCTGGGCGATCGTCTTCTGCACCTCGTGGAACTTCTGCGAGTAGATGTTCGACCAGGTGTTCTCCTGGCCGTCGACGACGCCGGTCTGCAGCGCCTGGTAGACCTCGGCGAACGCCATCTTCTGCGGGTTGGCGCCGAGCGCGCGAAATTGCGCTTCGAGCACGTCGGAGGCCTGGATGCGGAACTTCAGGCCCTTGACGTCGTCCGGTCGCGTCAGCTTGTCCTTGTTGGTCGACAGCTGCTTCATGCCGTTGTGCCAGTAGCCCAGCCCCTTGATGCCCTTGCCGGTCATCGAGTCGAGCAGCGTCTTGCCCGCCGCGCTCTGCTGGAACCGGTCGACCGCCGCGATGTCGTCGAACAGGAACGGCAGGTCGAACAGCTGGATCTTCTTGGTGTAGCGGTCGAACTTCGACAGCGACGGCGCGATGAACTGCACGTCGCCGAGCAGCACCGCCTCCATTTCCTTGGCGTCGCCGAACAGCTGCGAACTCGGGAACACCTGCACCTGCACCTTGCCCGGCAGCAGCTTCTCGGCGACTTCCTTGAACTTCAGCGCGCCCTGGCCCTTCGGCGTCGCCTCGGCGACGACGTGACTGAACTTGATGACCATCGGCGCCTGCGCGAGTGCCGACGCCGAGATCGAGAGCGCGACGGCGCCCGCGAGGATTGCTCCAATGAATTTCATTCCGCTGCTCCTTTGCCTGTGGACCTGACGGATGGTGGCCGTTCCCGGCCCCGCCTGCCATCGGGGTTGCCCCGGATGCGGGCCGGCGCCACGTTGGCCCGCACTATAGTCGTCCCGCGCCGCCCGCGGCAAGGCGAATCGAACTGCGCGCCGCGCGAGCGGCGCGCTCAGAGCCCGCGCAGGATCTCCAGCACCGCCTGCGGCGAAGTCACCATCGCGTCGTGGCCCGCGTCGATTTCGACGTAGTCCCAACCCGCCTGCCTCCTCGCGAATTCGCGCGCGGACGCCGTCGGCGGATAGTGGGGCCGGACCGCCACGTAGGTGGCCGGCAGACCGTTGCCGACCGGGCCCCGCAGCGTCAGCACGCTCTCGTACGTGGACAGCGGATGCGGCGTGCAGTTCGCTTCGAGCCAGGCGGCGTCCACGGGGTCGGTGACGCCGAACACCGCCGGATCGGGCACCGGCAGCGAGACGCCGCCCGAGAACGCCAGGGCCTCCGCGCGGCGCGCCGCGGCGATCTCCGGCGGCACGACCGCGAACGGGCTCTGCCCGTTCTCGACGATCAGCGCGTCGAGGTAGACGAGGTGCCGGATCCGCGAGGGCACGCGATCGGCAGCGCCCGAGATGCCGATGCCGCCGAAGCTGTGCCCGACCAGGACGACGTCCTGAAGATCCGCGGACTCGAGCACGTCGACGAGGTCCCCGACGAAGACGTCGAGCGTGATGTCCCGCGACAGCAGATGGGCGCGCTCGCCGACCCCGGTCTGGGTCGGCGTGTAGACGCGGTGCCCTTCGGCGCGCAGCGGCCCGGCCACCCGCGTCCAGCACCAGGCGCCGTGCCAGGCGCCGTGCAGCAGCACGTAGGTATTGGCCACGACAAGCGCCCTGGCCGGCCACCCGATGCCGGCTACCGGCCCGCCGGCCCGGCGACGGCGCCCGCCGCGGCCTCGGCAGCGGACCGGGCGTCGGCGATCAACAGCTCGATCAGGTCGCGCGCGAAGGCGGGCAACGCCTCGAGGCTGCGGGCACAGATCCTCAGCTCGCGCAGCGCCCACGCGTCGCGAAGGCCGACGATCGCGATCGCCATGGTCTGCGCATGGCGACGCGCGGCCGTGCCGGGGAGCACGCCGACGCCCACGCCGGCTTCGATCATCCGGCACGCGGTCTCGAAGCTGCCGACCTGGATGCGCCACCTGATCGGGCGGTGCAACTCGTCGCTGACGCCGCGGATGAAGCCGTGGATCGCGCTGGCCTCCTGGAGGCCGACGTGGTCCAGGTCCAGCGTGTCGGCGAAATCGACCACGGGCTGGCGCGCCAGCGCGTGCCCCGCCGGCACCGCGAGCACGAGCCGCTCCTGGCGATAGGGAATCACTTCGAGGCTCTCGGTGCGCACGTTGCCGGCGACGATCCCGATGTCGGTTTGCCCTTCCGAGACCGCACGCACGATGTCGTGGCTCAGGCGCTCGCGCAGGTCGACGTTGATGTCCGGATGCCGCAGCAGGTAGGTGCGCAGCACCGGCGGAAGGTACTCGCTGAGCGCGGTGGTGTTCGCCAGCATCCGCAGGTGACCCTTGACACCCCTGGCGTACTCCTGCATGTCGCCGCGCAGCTGCTCGATCTGGGCGAGCACGAGCCGCGCATGCTGCACGAATGCCTGTCCCGGCGGGGTCAGCGTCACGCCCTGGCTGGTGCGGTACAGGAGCTTGGCGCCGATTCGCTCCTCCAGGTGCTTGACGCGGGCGCTCGCCGCCGGCAGCGACACGTGCGACGCCGCCGCGCCGCCTGTCAGGCTGTTGGCCTCGGCGATACGCACCATCAGGCGCAGGTCGACCAGATCGAAACGCATGGACATCGACGATTCCCGGGGCCGCGGACCCCGCCGGCGGCTGCGCCGGAGTCTACATTCCCGGCGAAGGCCGGCTTACCGAAATGCGAATTGCCCTGCACCCGGCTTTCCCGCAAGCTCGGATTTTCGGAACGTTCGCCACCATGGACCTCCAGCCCCTGCAGCAATGGATCGGCCGCAGCGAGCGTCGCGGCGACCTGGTCACTGCCACGCCGATCGCCGCTTTGTCGGCCACGCTCGACCGCGACGACCCGGAGCCCCTGCCCGGCACCGACGTGCCGCCACTGTGGCACTGGCTGTACTTCACGCCGCTGGCGCGGCAGAGCGAGATCGGCCCCGACGGACACGCGAAGCGCGGCGGCTTCCTGCCGCCGGTTCCGCTGCCGCGGCGCATGTGGGCGGGCGGACGGCTCGAGTTCCACCACGCGCTGCGCGTCGGCGACGAGA
>DAORSF010000186.1:3594-5174 GCA_035443405.1 Burkholderiaceae bacterium
ATGTGGGCGGGCGGACGGCTCGAGTTCCACCACGCGCTGCGCGTCGGCGACGAGATCACGCGCGAATCGCGCATCGGCGACGTGCGCGCGAAGACGGGGCGCAGCGGCTCGCTGGTGTTCGTCGACGTCCGTCACGAGGTCGTCGACGCCCGCGGCGTGGCGATCACGGAGGAACACGACATCGTCTACCGCGACGCACCGCAGCCCGGTGCGCCGGCACCCGCGCCGCGGCCCGCGCCCGGCGACGCGACCTTCTCGCGCGAAATCGCACCGGACCCGGTGCTGCTGTTCCGCTATTCGGCGCTCACGTTCAACGGCCACCGCATCCACTACGACCGCAGCTACGTGACCGAAGTCGAGGGCTATCCCGGCCTGATCGTGCACGGTCCGCTGATCGCCACGCTGTTGATCGACCTGCTGCGGCGCGAGATGCCGCGCGCGCGCGTGCGGCGATTCGAGTTCCGGGCAGTCCGCCCGCTGTTCGACATCCACCGTTTCAGCGTCTGCGGCCGCCCGGACGGCGACCGTGCGGTGCGGCTGTGGGCCCGTGACCACGAAGGCTTCCTGGCAATGGAAGCCACCGCGCAACTCCCCTGACCGGCTCCCGAGAGCCACCATCCGGAAGAACCGATGATCTCAAGCTCCGACCAGGCATTCCAGGACATTCGCGACGGCGTCCGGGACCTGTGCCGCCAGTTCCCGGACGAATACCACCGCAAGGTCGACGCCGAGCGCGGCTATCCCGAGGCCTTCGTCGACGCGCTGACGAAGGCCGGCTGGATGGCCGCGATGATCCCGCACGACTACGGCGGCTCGGGCCTCGGCCTCACCGAGGCTTCGGTGATCATGGAGGAGGTCAACCGCGCCGGCGGCAACTCGGGCGCGCTGCACGGCCAGATGTACAACATGGGCACGCTTCTGCGCCATGGCTCGGAGACGCAGAAGCGCAAGTACCTGCCGAAGATCGCCAGCGGCGAATGGCGGCTGCAGTCCATGGGCGTCACCGAGCCGACGACCGGCACCGACACGACGAAGATCAAGACCACCGCGGTGAAGCGGGGCGACCGCTACGTGGTCAACGGCCAGAAGGTCTGGATCTCGCGCGTGCAGCACTCCGAATGGATGATCCTGCTCGCCCGGACGACGCCGCTGGCCGACGTGAAGAAGAAGTCCGAAGGCATGTCGATCTTCATGGTCGACCTGCGCGCGGCCGAGAAGTCCGGGCTCACCGTCCGCCCGATCCCGAACATGGTCAACCACGAGACCAACGAGCTGTTCTTCGAGAATCTCGAGATCCCGGCCGAGAACCTGATCGGCGAGGAGGGCAAGGGATTCCGGTACATCCTCGACGGGCTCAACGCCGAACGCACGCTGATCGCCGCCGAGTGCATCGGCGACGGCTACTGGTTCGTCGACCGCGTCACGAAATACGCGAACGAGCGCATCGTGTTCGGCCGCCCGATCGGGCAGAACCAGGGCGTGCAGTTCCCGATCGCCGAGTCGTACATCGAGGTCGAGGCGGCCAACCTGATGCGCTGGGAGGCGTGCCGGCGCTTCGACGCGCGCGAGCCGTGCGGCGC
>DAORSF010000187.1:0-5155 GCA_035443405.1 Burkholderiaceae bacterium
CGGCGGCCTGCACCTGCTCGCGGTGCTCGGTCCGCTACTGCGCCCCGCGCGCTGACACCCCCTCCCCCCTACTACCGTCGCAGTTCGTTGCCTCCCGCCAAAAGCGGGACCGGCACTCCAGGAGCATTCACATGGCCGAAAAGCTGATCATTTTCGACACCACGTTGCGCGATGGCGAACAGAGCCCCGGCGCGTCGATGACCCGCGAGGAGAAGCTGCGCATCGCCAAGCAGCTCGAGAAGCTGCGCGTCGACGTGATCGAGGCCGGCTTCGCCGCGTCTTCCAACGGCGACTTCGAGGCGGTGCGCGCGATCGCCGACGCGATCAGGGACTCGACCGTCTGCTCGCTGGCGCGCGCCAACGACCGCGACATCTCGCGGGCCGCGGAGGCGCTCAAGGGGGCGAAGTCGATGCGCATCCACACCTTCATGGCGACCTCGGCGCTGCACATGGAGAAGAAGCTGCGCATGACGCCCGAACAGGTCTACGAGCAGGTCAAGCTGGCGGTGCGTTTCGCCCGCAAGTTCACCGACAACGTCGAGTTCTCGCCGGAGGACGCCAGCCGCTCGGACCCCGACTTCCTGTGCCGCGTGCTCGAGGCGGCGATCGCCGAGGGCGCGACCACGATCAACATTCCCGACACGGTGGGCTATGCCGTGCCCGAGATGTTCGGCAACCAGATCCGCACGCTGCGCGAGCGCATCCCGAACTCGGGCAGGGCAGTGTGGTCGGTGCACTGCCACAACGACCTCGGGATGGCCGTCGCCAACTCGCTGGCCGCGGTCAAGATCGGCGGCGCGCGGCAGGTCGAATGCACGGTCAACGGCCTCGGCGAGCGCGCCGGCAACACGTCGCTCGAAGAAATCGTCATGGCGGTGAAGACGCGCCGCGACTACTTCGACCTCGACGTCGGCGTCGACACCACCCAGATCGTGCCGGCATCGAAGCTCGTTTCGAGCATCACGGGCTTTCCGGTCCAGCCGAACAAGGCGGTCGTCGGCGCCAACGCGTTCGCCCATGCGTCGGGCATCCACCAGGACGGCGTGCTCAAGCAGCGCGACACCTACGAGATCATGCGCGCCGAAGACGTCGGCTGGACGGCGAACAAGATCGTGCTGGGCAAGCTTTCGGGGCGCAACGCATTCAAGCAGCGGCTGCAGGAGCTGGGCATCGAGCTCGATTCCGAGCAGGAGGTCAACGCGGCGTTCCAGCGCTTCAAGGACCTTGCCGACCGCAAGTCCGAGATCTTCGACGAGGACATTCACGCGCTGGTGTCCGACCAGGCCGTGCATCACGAAGCCGACGAGCACTACCAGCTCGTGTCGATGGCGCAGGCCTCCGAGACCGGCGAGCAGCCGCACGCGCGCGTGACGATGACGATCGACGGGCGCGAGGAGAAGACCGAGGCCGTGGGCAACGGCCCGGTCGACGCGACGTTCAAGGCGATCGAGGCGAAGGTCGGCAGCGGCGCGGAGTTGATGCTGTTCTCGGTGAACGCGATCACGACGGGCACCGAGTCGCAGGGCGAGGTCACCGTCCGGCTGGCGAAGTCGGGCCGCATCGTCAACGGCGTCGGTGCCGATCCGGACATCGTCGTCGCGTCGGCCAAGGCCTACCTGAATGCGCTCAACAAGCTGCATTCGAAGGCCGACCGGGTCAATCCGCAGGGGGGCATCTGATGCATCGCGCGACGCGTCGACTGCTGCTGGGCGCCGCCTTCCTCGCGCCGATCGTGCTGGCGATCGTGTCGGCCGCGCCGGCGCGCGCGCAGGCGCCCGAGCCGATCCGGCTGGCGATGATCGAGGGCTTCTCGGGCCCGTTCGCCAACGCCGGGGACTCGGTCTGGCGCAACCTGCTGTTCGCCGTCGAGCGGGTCAACGCCCGCGGTGGCGTGGCGGTCGCCGGCACGCATCGACCGCTGGCACTCGAGCGCTTCGACAGCCAGGGTCAGGTCGAGGAGGCGATCGCGATGCTGCGCAAGGTGACCGACCGGCGCATTCCGTTCGTCTTGCAGGGCAACAGCTCGGCGGTCGCTTCCGCGCTCGTCGACGCGATCGATGCCCACAACGGTCGCGTGCCGGCGAACCGCGTGCTGTTCCTGAACTACTCCGCGGTCGATCCGGTGCTGACCAACGAGCGTTGCAGCTTCTGGCACTTCCGGTTCGACGCGCACGCCGGCATGCGGATGGGCGCGTTGAGCGACGCGCTTGCGCAGAACCGGCGCGTTCGCCGTGTCTACCTGCTGAACCAGGACTACAGCTTCGGCCGGCAGGTGGCGCTCCTGGCGCGGCAGACGATCGCCGCGAAGCGGCCGGACATCGAGATCGTCGGCGACGAGCTGCACCCGCTCGGGCGCATCAAGGATTTCGTGCCGTATGCCGCCAAGATCAAGGCGACAGGCGCCGACACGGTGGTCACCGGAAACTGGGGCAACGACCTGACCTTCCTCGTGCGCGCCGCGCGCGAGGTCGGACTGGCCGCGAACTTCTATACCTTCTACGGCAACGGACTCGGCGCGCCGGCAGCGATCGGCGAGGCCGGCGTCGACCTGGTGCGGGCCGTCGCCGAGTGGCACCCCAACGCCGGGGTGGCAGCGGCCGAGCGCGTCTACCTGGGTTTTCGCGAGCGGCTGCGCGATCCTCGCGACGACTACTTCAACATGCGCCACGTCGTGATGATCGAAATGCTGGTGGCGTCGATCGAGGCAGCGGGTTCGACCGACGCAGTCGCGGTTGCCCGGGCCCTGGAGGGAAGGGCGCACGATGGCGAACCGTATGCCGCCGCCATGCGCGCGGCTGACCACCAATTGCTGACGCCGCTGTATGTTTCGGTGATGCAGCGCGCCGGATCCGGCGCAGGGGCCGGCGCGCCGAAGTACGACCTGGAGGGCAGCGGCCTGGGTTTTCGCACCGAACGCCACTTCGATGCGCGTCAGACCGAGCAAGCCCATGCCTGTGCGATGAAACGGCCGCCGGGCTGACCCCCGACCTGCTACAATTCAAAGGTTTCGCGCCCCGCGTTCCTTCCTGCGGCGCGCGCAAGCATGCACGGCATCGCAGCCCGGCGATGCCGCAAGTGGAAGTCACTACCCAGGGGAACTCATGGCTGTCGCCAACATCGACAAGGCGAAGATCGTCGCCGATTACCAGCGTGGCAAGAACGACACCGGCTCGCCGGAAGTCCAGGTTGCGCTGCTCACCGCCCGTATCGTCGAACTGACCGACCACTTCAAGACGCACGCGAAGGACCACCATTCGCGCCGCGGCTTGCTGAAGATGGTCAGCAGGCGCCGCAAGCTGCTCGACTACCTGAAGGGAACCAACCCTTCGAGTTACAAGGCGCTGATCGAAAGGCTCGGTCTGCGCGGTTGACAGAACGGACCCGAAACCCGCAAGCGAACCTTGCGGGTTTCTTGTTTTGGACTGCTGACAGGCGAACCGCGCCGCCGGACTGATCGCGCGGGCAATGTTGAAAGGAATCGAAGTGTTCGAAATCGCAAAGAAGACCTTCCAGTGGGGGGGTAACACCGTCACCATCGAGACCGGCGAGATCGCCCGGCAGGCGTCGGGCTCGGTCGTCGTGAGCATGGACGACACCGTCGTGCTGGCGACCGTGACGGCCGCCCGCAGCGCGAAGCCCGGCCAGGACTTCTTCCCGCTGACCGTCGACTACGTCGAGAAGTTCTACGCCGCGGGACGCATCCCGGGCGGATTCTTCAAGCGTGAAGGCCGCCCGACCGAGCGCGAGATCCTGATCTGCCGGCTCATCGACCGGCCGATCCGCCCGCTCTTTCCCGAGGGCTTCTACAACGAGGTCCAGGTCATCGTGCAGGTGATGTCCAGCAACCCGGAAGTCGACAGCGACATCCCGGCGATGCTGGGTGCTTCGGCAGCGCTCGCGCTGTCGGGCATCCCGTTCGATGGCCCGATCGGCGCCGCGCGCGTCGGGTACATCGACGGGCAGTACGTGCTGAACCCGAGCGCGACGCAGATGGACGCCTCGAAGCTCGACCTGGTCGTCGCCGGCACCGACGCGGCCGTGCTGATGGTCGAGTCGGAGGCGCACGAACTCCCCGAAGACGTGATGCTCGGCGCCGTGGTCTACGGCCACGAGCAGATGCAGACCGCGATCAAGGCGATCGACGAGTTGGTCGAGATGGCGGGCAAGCCCGCGTGGGACTGGGCGCCCACGCCGAAGAACCAGGGCCTGATCGCGCGGGTGAACGAACTGGCCGAGGCCGACATGCGCGCAGCCTACGCGCTGCGCAACAAGCAGCAGCGCATGGCGCGCATCGGCGAGATCGAGAAGGCGACCATCGCGCGGATCGTCGAGGACGCGGCGACGCACGGCCATCCGCCGCCCGACGCCAACGACCTCGGCAACATGCTGTTCGATCTGCAATACGGGATCGTGCGCAACCAGATCCTCTCGGGCGAACCGCGAATCGACGGTCGCGACACGCGCACCGTGCGGCCGATTGCGATCCGCACCAGCGTGATGCCGCGTGCGCACGGCTCGGCGCTGTTCACGCGCGGCGAGACGCAGGCGATCGTCGTTGCGACGCTGGGCACGTCGCGCGACGAACAGATCATCGACGCGATCACCGGCGAGTATCGCGAGCGCTTCATGTTCAACTACAACATGCCCCCATTCGCCACTGGCGAAACCGGACGCTTCGGCTCGCCGAAGCGCCGCGAAGTGGGCCACGGCAACCTCGCCAAGCGCGCGATCCGCCCGCTTCTGCCAGGTCCCGAGGAGTTCGCGTATTCGCTGCGCGTCGTCTCCGAGATCACCGAGTCGAACGGCTCGTCGTCGATGGCTTCGGTATGCGGTGGCTGCCTCGCGCTGATGGACGCCGGTGTCCCGGTGAAGTCGCACGTCGCGGGCGTGGCGATGGGCCTGATCAAGGAAGGCGGCCGCTTCGCGGTGCTCACCGACATCCTGGGCGACGAGGACCACCTCGGCGACATGGACTTCAAGGTGGCAGGCACGACCACCGGGATCACCGCACTGCAGATGGACATCAAGATCCAGGGCATCACGAAGGAGATCATGCAGGTCGCGCTCGCTCAGGCGCGCGAAGGCCGCATGCACATCCTGGGCCTGATGCAGCAGGCGATCGGCGGCGCCCGCGAGGAGTTGTCCGATTTCGCGC
>DAORSF010000188.1:0-5142 GCA_035443405.1 Burkholderiaceae bacterium
CGCCGGAATCCGAACGTCGTCGCGATCAGCGAAGCGGGGAACGACTCGAGTTCGGTGTTGTAACCCATCACCTGGTCGTTGAAGGCCTGCCGGGCGAAGGCGATGCGGTTTTCGGTCGTGCCGAGTTCCTCGGTCAGGCGGTGCACCGTATCGTCGGCCTGCAACGCCGGGTACTGCTCGACGAGCGCCATCAGACGAGCCAGCGGCGACGCGAGCGCGTTCTCGGCCGCGTCGAGCGCGACCAGCGCGTCGCCGTCCTGCGGGCGGCGTCGCGCGACCTGGCTCGCGTCGCTGGCGCGTTGGCGAGCCGCAATGACCGCTTCGAGCGTTTGCCGCTCGTGGGCCAGGTAGGCCCTGGTCGCGGCGACGAGGTTCGGGATCAGGTCGTAGCGCCGCTTGAGCTGCACGTCGATCTGCGCGTACGCGTTCCGGTAGCGGTTGCGAAGCGCGACGAAACGGTTGAAGACGACCACGCCCCAGGCGACCAACGCCAGCAGCACCGCCACCAAAAGGATCAGTCCGCTCGACATGTGACTCACCGATGCGCACAGGCGCAATGAACGATGAGAAATTGTCCGCCGAAAACGGTCGCGGCGCCCTTCGATCGCGTGCCGCTCGTCGGACCGGCGGCGGCATCCGTCCGCCGGGTCCGCGAGGCCCGGATGGCTACTGCTTCGTCTGCGACGTGCGCTTCACTTCTTCTTCGGTGATGAACTCGAAGACGGTGACGACGCGCTGCACGCCTGCGACGCGGCTCGCCACCTGCGCGGCGCGATCCGCTTCGCGACGCGAGACCAGCCCCATCAGGAAGACCGTCCCCGACTCGGTGACCACCTTGATCACGTTCGCGTGCAGGTCCTGCGCTTCGACGAGCGCCGTCTTCACGCGCGCGGTGATCGACGCATCCGCGGCACTCGCCGACAGCGACGGGCGCCCGAGCACCTGCAACTCGTTGTGGATCGATCGCACGTTCGGCAGTGCCGAGACCGCCGCCTCGGCGGCGCGCTTGTCGTCGTCGCTGGCGACCTGGCCGGTCAGCAGCACCTTGCGGTTGAAGCTGGTGACGCTGACGCCGCCGGGCTGCTTCAGCGCATCGCGCATCCGGGCCGATGCCCTCAGTTCGATCTCCTGGTCCTCGGTCTGCGCGCCGATCGAACGGCGATCGAGCACAGCCAGCGCGCCGACCGCGGCGCCGGTGGCCACCAGCGGAATGCAGCCGGACGTGGCCAGCGCCGAAGCCAGCAGGGCGGCTATCAGGGTCATGCGAGCGGACGTCTTCATCTCTTCTCCTCGGTATGCGGATTCAGTCGCCGAGCAACGACGCGTCGACGCCGTCGCACAGGCAGTGGATGATCAGCAAGTGGACTTCCTGGATGCGCGCGGTGCGCTCGTGCGGCACGCACAGATGGATGTCGCCGGCGCGAAGCGACGCGCCGACGCGACCGCCGCCGCGTCCCGTCAGCGCGACGACCGAGAGCTTGCGTTCGTGCGCCGCCTGCACGGCGGCCAGCACGTTCGCGGAGTTTCCGCTCGTCGAGATCGCGACCAGCACGTCGCCCTCGCGTCCCAGCGCCCGCACCTGCCTGGCGAAAACCTGGTCGAAACCATAGTCGTTCGCGAGCGCCGTGAGCGCCGACGTGTCGGCGGACAGCGCGATCGCCGCGAGCTCCGGGCGTTCGCGTTCGAAGCGCCCGACCAGTTCGGCAGCCATGTGCTGGCTGTCGGCGGCAGAGCCGCCGTTTCCGCAGATCAACAGCTTGCGATCGCCCGAAAGCGCCGCGGTCAGCATCTCGACCGCCTGCGCGATCGGGCCGGCCAATGGCGCGGCTGCGACGCGCTTGAGTTCGGCACTGTCTTCGAAGTGCTGGCAGATGCGATCGACGAGGCTCATGAACGGCACGGCAAGGCACGACCGTCCGCGGTGCGGACGCGTCGTGGTGCTGGGCGCCGATTATACCGGCCGGTCCTGCGCAGCCTAGAATGCATCGCGAATCCAGTCGATGGCCGCGCCGTCGATCGCGCAGACGTCGAATCGGCAGGCCGGCCAGCGATCGCCGAAGCGTGCGTTGAGGTACCGCTGCGCCTCGAGCTTCAATCGTCGCTGCTTGGCCGGACCGACCGACGCGGCAGCGCCGCCGTAGTCGCTGCGCGCGCGACTGCGCACCTCGACGAACACCACCGCGTCGCCGTCGCGCATCACCAGGTCGATCTCGCCCAGCCTGCTCGAGACGTTGCGTTCGACGAGGCGCAGCCCGCGTCCGGACAGGAAGGCCAGCGCGCGATCCTCTGCCGCGTCCCCAGTCGCCTGGGTCGGCGAGCGCCGGATCATTGCGTGGCCAGCGGCACCAGCACGCCGTCGCGATACTCGGCGAGAACGGCCTCGCGATCGACCGCGCCGCGGCCGCCCGCCGACAGCCGCAGGCGCCCGGTCACGCCGTCGAGGTCGACCTCGTCGGCACGGTCGAGCAGCTGCGCCGCCAGGCGAAAGGCGTCGATGCCCAGCGCGTAGAGCTTCTGCAACTCCATGTGCATGTCTGCCGGCCTCGGAAAGGCCATCACCGCGACGCTGTCGCGCTGCACCTGCCACGGCATGTCCACCAGCCGCACGCCGTCGAGATCGGGCGAGCGCAACAGCGCGGCCGCGCCTTCCGCGCCCTGCACCGCGCCGATGTTGAGCATCGAGGTGCCGTAGATGGTGGCACGCCCGCCGAGTGCGACCTTCAGCGCTCGCGCCACGTTCGGAGAGGCCCCGACGAAGAACACGTCGGCCTGGAGCCTGGCGACCGCCGAGCGGACCCTTCCCGCAGTCGGCGTCGCGATCTCGACCGGCGTGTAGACGTCGCCGCCGAGGTCGCGCCAGCGTTCGGCGAAAGCCGATGCCGCGCGCCGCCCGAGCGCGGAGGAATCCTGCACGACCGCCGCTCGCGCGCGGCGCGAGGGCGTGGCGATCGACGCCTCTTCCCACGCGATCGACGCCGCCTGGCGCGCCTCGGTTTCGATCGACAGCCCGAAGGTCAGCATGTTCGTGGGCACCTCGCCTTCCTCGGGCTGGTTCAGCGCCAGCGTGAACACCGGCGGCGGGCCGCCCTGCGCGATCAGGCTGACGGCGCTGCGCGTCAGCGGGCCGATCACCATCGAGAAGCCGCGCTGCTGCAACTCGTCGTACAGCGCGCGCAGCGGCACGACGTCCTCGTCGATCTCGATGATCTCGAGCGTCACGGTCGCACCGTCGCGAGCGTGCGCCGCGCGCACGCCGGCGACGAGCGCCTGCGCGGCGCGCCGGTAGATGCCGTTGTCGGGCGGCACGAGCAACGCAACGCCGACCGGACCCTTGCCAACGAGCTTGCGCTCGCGCGACGCCGCGCCCCTGCTCTCGGCGCTGATCCCGCTTGTCTCGGTCTGGGCGAGCGCGGACAATGCCGGCACCGCAGCCAGCACGGCGCCGACCAGCGAGCGCAAGGCGTCGCGGCGAACGGACATCGTGGATTCGATGGTGGAAGTCTCTTCGGGCATCGTCGATGCCGGCCTCGCGGCCGGCTCATCGGGCGGTTCATTATATGTAGTGGCCACGCCCATCGGGCACCTGTCCGACCTCGGCACGCGTGCCGCCGAGATACTGCGCAGCGTCGACGTCGTCGCCGCCGAGGATACGCGCACGTCCCGGGTCCTGCTCGAGCGCGTCGGCTCGCGCGCGAGTCCGATCGCGGCGCATCGGCACAACGAGCGCGAAGCCGGCGAGCGGATCGTCGCGCTGCTGGCGCAGGGCCGCGACGTCGCGCTGGTCAGCGACGCGGGCACCCCGGCGATCAGCGACCCGGGCGCGCGGATCGTCGCGATGGTGCTGCGCGCGGGATACCGCGTCGTGCCGATCCCGGGACCGTCGGCGCCGATCGCGCTGCTGTCGGCTTGCGGCCTCGTCGAAGGTCCGTTCCATTTCGAGGGCTTCCTGCCGACGCGTGCGAAGGCGCGCGCTGCGCGGCTTGCGGTGCTGGCGCGCATGCCGCACGCGTTCGTGCTGTTCGAAGCGCCGCACCGCATCGCCGCGACGCTGCCGGCGATCGCGTCGGCTTGCGGCGACGCGCGCTGGCTCGCGCTCGGGCGCGAGCTCACCAAGCGCTTCGAGGAGATTCACGTGTGCCGCGCCGGCGACGCCCCGGCCTGGCTCGCGACCGATCCGAATCGCGAGCGCGGCGAATACGTGCTGGTGGTGGCCGCGCCGGACTACGAGCCGGAGCACGTCGCCCGCCACGATGCGCCGGCCGGGGGCACCGCCGACGTCGCGCCCGGCTCGGCAGGCACGCTCACGGCGCAGGAAGCGGAAGCCGGCGCGGGCGTCGTGACGGTCGATGTCGGCGCGCTGCTCGCCGCGTTGCTCGACGAGCTGCCGGTCAGCCGGGCGGCCAAGGTCGCCGGGCATGCAACCGGCCTGCCGCATCGCGTGCTCTACCGGATGGCGCTCGAATCAGCGAAAGGTCGCGAAGGGCCGTAGCTCGGTCGCCGCGCGGATGCGCTCGGCCGCGGCGCTGGCATGCTCGCGGCGCATCCACGGGCCCGCCTGCACCTTGTACAGCGCGCCCTCCTGGCGAATGTCGAACGCCGCACCGAGCCAGTCGAGCTGGCGCGCCAGCTGCGTCACCGCGCTGCGCGCGTTCTCGAGCGAGCCGAAAGCGCCGAGCTGCAGCCAGAAGCCACGCCGGGACGCCGCCGGCGGCGCGGCCGCCGTCGACGCGGCTGGTGACGCCGGGGATGGTGACGCGACGGCGCCAGCGGGCCCAGCCGCGGCGTCGAAGCGCTCTGCGCGCGCCGGCTCGTTCGACGCCCGGATTGACTCGACCTCGAACCTGAGCGGTTCGCCCTTCGTGGGGATCGCGGCACTGCCCGCCGGGGCAGCGCCGGCGCCGACCGTTGCCGCACCGACGCCAACGGCGCCCCCCGGCCGCGTCGTGGAGGCCACGCCCGGCGATGCCGCACTCACGGCTGGCAGCGCGGGCGCTGCGTCGGCCGCGGCCATCGTCACGACGGCAGGCGGCTCGGCCGCCGGCACGGCCGCAACCGATGCTGCGGCGGCGCCGAACTCGGTGATCAGCTCGACGTCGACCTCGGCGCTGCCCGACGCGACGTAGCCGAGCTTGGCGGCGGCGG
>DAORSF010000189.1:0-5119 GCA_035443405.1 Burkholderiaceae bacterium
TGCAAACCCAAGGCTTAATTACTCTTGACAGTTGCGACCATACGAGGGCCTGTTCCCGGGCGCTGGGTCACGGGCAGGCCGGGCGTCGCCGAGCCAGCGGCGGAACCAGCTTGCGGCGTGATCCGCGACCTGTTCCAGCGTGCCCGGCTCTTCGAACAGGTGGGTCGCGCCGGGCACGATCACCAGTTCCTTCGTGCAGCGCAGCCGCGCCATGGCCTCGCGATTGAGGTCGATGACCACGTCGTCGTGCCCGCCGACGATCAGCAGCGTCGGCGCGGCGACCGCCTCCAGCAGCCCCGGCCCGGCGAGATCCGGCCGTCCGCCGCGAGACACCACCGCGACGACCCGATCGCGCTGCTGCGCGGCGGCCTCGAGCGCGGCCGCCGCGCCCGTGCTCGCGCCGAAGTATCCGAGTGGCAGCGCGCGCATCCCCGGCCGCCCGTCGAGCCAGGAGGTCGCCAGCCGCAGCCTCGACGTCAACAGCCCGATGTCGAAGCGGGCAGCCCGGTCGCGGTCCTCGCCGGGCGTGAGCAGGTCGAATAGCAGCGTCGCGACCTGCGCACGCTGGAGCACGCCGGCCACGCAGGTGTTGCGCGGCGACAGCCGGCTGCTGCCGCTGCCGTGCGCGAAAGCGACGAGGCCGATCGCTCGCTGCGGGACCGTCAGCGTGCCTGGCAGGCCGGGGGCATGCCCCGGCAACGGGATCTCGATCGGCAGGATCTCCATCGCCCCTTCCCCACCTTCGCCACGACCGCTAGGCGCGCACCAGCGCCGGGACGTCGACCGGCCGCGTGATGTCCACGCCCGGCATCGTGTCCTCGAGCAGCGTCGACAGCTGCGCGGCGCTGCCCGGCGCGAGCCCGGCGCCGGGGTGCCGCACGGCAGCGCTGGCGAGCAGCCCGCGGCGGCGCAGGATCTCCTTGCGCACCGCCACGCCCGGCTGCTGCTCGAAGACGATCAGCGGCAGGAAGTGCCCCCAGATGCGCCGCGCGAGTGCGCGGTCGCCGCTGCGCCACGCGGCGAGGTGCGCCTGCAGTACTTCGGGGAACGCGAAGCCGGTGTTGTAGCCGCTGGATCCCCTCTCGAGGTCGAACTGGCCGTACAGTGCGCCGAGGCCCGTGAGCATCGGCACCGGCCGCGACAGCGCCGCCGACAGCGCATCGATCTTCGGCGCCGAAGGCACGGCCTCGGCCTTGATGCAGGCGATGCCGGGATTGTCGGCGACGATGCGCGCGATCGTTGCGACGCCGAGGTGCACGCCGGTCGACGCGGGGTGGTCCTGCAGCACCACCGGCAGCGACGACGCGGCGCAGACCCGCCCGAAATATTCGGCCACGCGCGCCTCGCTGGGCACCGGCTCGGCCGACGGGGCGACCATCAACGCGTCCGCCCCGAGCTCGGCGGCCATGCGCCCGAGCTCGATCGTCGCGCGCGTGCCCGGGTGCGACACCCCGACGATCACCGGCAGATGGCCGCCGGCGACGTCGACCGCAGTGCGCACGATCGACTCGCGTTCGCGGTCGCCGAGCCGGTTGGCCTCGCCGAGCACGCCGAGCACGGTCACGCCGTCCACACCGATACCGGCCATGAAAGCCAGCAGCCTGCGCAACGAATCTTCGTCGACGCTCTCGTCGTCCCGGAACGGCGTCGGCAAGATCGGAAAAACGCCGCTAAATGACATCATCACGCGGTCTTTTGTCGATAACTGCGCCAAATTGTCTTCAACTCAGCCCTTCGTCGGCCTGAATGCCCTGCCGATACACCTCATAGACCACCACCGGCACGC
The DNA here is from genome assembly GCA_035443405.1 of Burkholderiaceae bacterium. Taxonomy (GTDB): domain Bacteria; phylum Pseudomonadota; class Gammaproteobacteria; order Burkholderiales; family Burkholderiaceae_E; genus Zeimonas. The sequence continues at coordinate 1,787 of DAORSF010000189.1, forward strand.
CGAGGTCACCCAGGTACTGCCGAACCAGCGGCTTGACGTCGCTCCACGCGAGTCCGCCGACGCCCGTCGCCAGCCTGGGCAGCGCGACGCTGCGGACCTTCTCGTCGCGCACGTGGCGCGCGAGCGCCTTCAGTGCACGCCCCACGTTCTCGAGCGTGGCCTTGCCCGGCTTCGAGGCGGCGCCACCGTGCAGCATGTCCTGCGTCAGCAGGTTGACGACGCTGCGGGTCCTGCCGTCGGCGTCCACGCCCGACCACGCCCAGATCTGGCCGGGTTCGAGCGGCTTGTCGTGGATGGCGTGGCGATAGTCCCGGACCATCGACGGCCAGCGCTCGCGCAGCGCCAGCGCCAGCCCCGTGTCGAAATGGTCGTGCGTGGCGATGCCGTGGGCAATCACCTGCGCCTTGCTGAGAAGAATGTCGCCCTCTGTTTCACGGATCACGTCTCGTTCCTCGATCATGGTTTTCATCGGCGCGGTCGCCGACGGCGGCTACCTTACCCGCTTTCCGGTCCGCGCCCGTGACGCGGGTCAACGCGGGAACCGGCCGCGGGCGACAGCCGGCGCCGACCCCCCGAAGGGGGGTGCGGGGTACGTCCAAAGAGTTATGCGCAATCGCCCTTGAAGCGCTACGATCTACATGGGCACAAACATAACTGATGGAGATGCGGATGTCGGATGCCACGCAGGATGTGTCCGTTCGGACGGACGAGGAGGGTTACCTGGTCGATCCGTCCGACTGGAGCCCGGAGGTCGCGAGGGCGCTGGCCGCGGGCGAGAGGGTCGAGCTGGGCGACGAGCACTGGGCGGTGCTGCGCTTCATGCGCGACTACTACGACGAGCACCAGATCCCCGCCGACGCCCGCTTCGTGATCCGCTTCCTGGCCAGCGAGCGCGGCAAGGGGGACGGCGCGCGTGACGCGCTGTTCGAGTTGTTCCCGTACGGTTACGTCAAGCAGGCCTGCAAGATCGCCGGCATGCGCAAGCCGCGCGTCTGGAGCACCGGCTGAAGGCGGCGCTCGACCGCGGCGACGACGCTAGGCCTCGCGCATCAGCCGCCAGTAGTCGATCTTCATCATCAGCGCCGCGCCGGCGACCAGCGCCAGGAAGGTGATGATCGACCCGAGCGCGAGCGTCGAGACACCGGACAGCCCCTGTCCGATCGTGCAGCCGAACGCGGTGATGCCGCCGAAGCCCATCAGGATCGCCCCGAGGATGTGGCGCTTGAGGTCGGCGGCGTTGGGGAAGCTCTCTTCGCGGTAGGTGCGGGAGATCAGCGCCCACGCGAGCGAGCCGGCGACGATCCCGAGCGCCGTCGCGATCCCGAAGGTCACGTGCTTGCTGGTGTCGCTCCAGAACATCAGCAGTTCCAGCGTGTAGGCGTACGGCGCCACCAGCGACAGCGACTCGGCGCGGTTGCTGTTGGTGGCGATGAACGCCTCCTGCAGCGTCTCGGGATGCTCGGCGATGTAGCCGACGTGCCCGGTGACGTACCAGCCGCCGATCACGGTCAGGCCGACGACGATTCCACCGAGCAGCGAGTCGAAGCTCCACATCTCGCGACTCGACAGCACGAAGGCGAGCAGCAGCGCGCCCACCCCCAGCGGCAGCCACGACTCGAGGGCGCCGCGATCGATGCCGAACCCCGACGCCAGCAGCGTGGGCAGGTCCTGGCTCGACCCGAGCGCCACCGACACCTTGTCCAGCGTGTTCACGCGCCAGACGCCGAACAGTCCCTTGAGCGTCACGTAGGCCGAGATGCCGAGCACGACGAACACGACCAGGGATTTCAGGTTTCCGCCGCCGATGCGGATCAGCGTCTTGCTGGTGCAGCCCGACGCGAGCGTCATGCCGATGCCGAACAGCAGGCCGCCGACGACGTTCGACAGCCACATCAGGTTGGCGCCGGTGTAGATCGACTTGCGCGTGTCGACGAGGCCGAGCAGCTGCAGCGCCCAGACGCCGATGACCGCCACCGCGATGGCGAGCAGCCACATCCGCATGCGCGTCCAGTTGCCCATGTTCACGACGTCCGAAACCGCGCCCATCGTGCAGAAGTTGGTCTTGTTGCCGACGAAGCCGAAGACGGTGCCCAGGGCGAACCCCAACCAGACGATCAGCGTCGCGGACGGCAGCGCGGTATCCATCGTTGCCCTTCTCCCCCTGTCTGCTTGTTCAATCGGCTCGTGCCGCGAGGTACGACGCGTGCGTGCCGGCGATCCGGTCATGATACCGGGCGCGCAGCACCGTTCGCCGATGTGCGGGCGAGTCGACGAAACCGTCGCGCTCGTGCAGCACGTTGTTGCAGACGATGCCCATGCCCGGCTCGAGCCTGAAGGCATGCACCCACGGCCCGCCAGCATCGAGCAGGCCGCGCAGCGCGTCGACGGCAGCCCGCGTGGCCGGGTCGTCGCGCCACGCGATGCTGCGGGTGCGCGCGGTGTACCGCATGTGCAGGTCGCCGCCGGGCGCCAGCAGCGAGTACACCGGCCCGGTCCGGGTCTGACGTGCCACGCGCTCGCCGTCGTCGCCGTCGCCGTCGCGCTGCGGGATCGACATCGCGTCGGGCGCCGACAGCGCGCGCACGTGCGCCGGATCGGCGTCGCGCAGCAGGATGTAGGCGATCTCGTGGTCGAGCACCCGGTTGCCGCCGCCTTCGGCAGCCCGCTCGACGCAATGCAGCAGCATCGCGGCGATGGTGCGCTCGGGCGGATTGTAGTAACCGTCGGTGTGCCAGCGGATCGGCCGGTCGGTGTACGGGATGAACTCGCCGCGCGTGCCGTGCTCGCTGACCGACAGCGTGCTGATGCCGTCCTCGTCGGCCAGCCAGTTCGCATCCAGGCGCCGCAGGCCGAGCTGCTCGCCCAGCACGCGCGCGACGTCCTTGCCTTCGTCGCGGCGCGCGCTCGCGTAGACCGCCATGTTGGCGACCCGGCAACGCGCGACGATCGCGTCGCGTTCAGCGTCGCTGAGCCGGCACGGGTCGTCGACCTCGACCAGCAGGCCTGCGACGCCCGACGGCGCATTGGCGAGCTTCCAGTCGCGCCAGTGCCGGTACGCGTCGTCGTCGTCGAGCGCGAACGGGCTGCGCCCGGTGACGGCGGCGTCGCTTCCCCGCATCGGCTATTCGCCCGCCTCGCCCCGCGGGCGCCCGGGTCGCGGCTCGAGGCCGAGCAGGCCGCGCATCGACTTCTCGATCACGTCGACGCACTCGGGACCCTCGACCGTCATCGCCTGGTCGAGCGCCCAGCGCCGATCCTCGGCCTCGGGCATCGCCTGGGTGAGCAGGTCGCCGAAGTACCTGAGCAACGCGAACTCGGGGCCGTGCGGGTGGT
>DAORSF010000190.1:0-5114 GCA_035443405.1 Burkholderiaceae bacterium
CCTGCTGTGCCTCGCGGTGCTGGTGCCGGCGCCGTCGGGCCGCTCGAACCTGTGCCTTGCGGTTCAGGCGCCCAGCATCCGCCTGTCGCCGCAGAAGGCGCTCGCGCTGCTGCCGGCGCTGCGCCGCGCGGCGACGGCGATCGCCGCCATCGACGACGCCACGCCGCCCGCCGCGGCGAAGGCGCGCGCCTGATCCGAGCCGGACCGCCGGCCGCAGAACCGAGGAATCCGCCTTGACCGACACCGCCGACAACGCCGTCAACGCCGGCATTGGGCCCGACCGGACCGTCGCCGTGCGCGAGGTCTTCGGAATCGACACCGACCTGCGCGTGCCCGCGTTCACCGAGCGCGGCGACCACGTGCCCGAGGTCGATCCCGCCTACCGCTTCAACCGCGACGTCACGCTCGCGCTGCTGGCGGGCTTCGCGCACAACCGCCGCGTCATGGTGCAGGGGCTGCACGGCACCGGCAAGTCGACGCACGTCGAGCAGGTGGCGGCGCGGCTGAACTGGCCCTGCATACGCATCAACCTCGACGGCCACATCAGCCGCCTCGACCTGGTCGGCCGCGACGCGGTGGTGCTGCGCGACGGCCAGCAGGTTACCGAGTTCCAGGAGGGCATCGTGCCGTGGGCGCTGCAGCGCCCGGTGGCGCTGGTGTTCGACGAGTACGACGCCGGCCGGCCCGACGTGATGTTCGTGATCCAGCGCATCCTGGAGCGCGACGGGCGATTCACGCTGCTCGACCAGAACCGCGTGCTGCGACCGCATCGCTGCTTCAGGCTGTTCGCGACCACCAACACGGTCGGGCTGGGCAACCTCAACGGCCTTTACCACGGCGCGCAGCGGCTGAACCACGCACAGGTCGACCGGTGGAACATCGTCGCCACGCTGAACTACCTGCCGCGCGACGAGGAGATCGCGATCGTCCAGGCGCGCGTGCCGCAGCTGGCGGATGCGGCACGGCGTCCGCTGCTCGAATCGATGGTGGCCGTCGCCGAGCTGACTCGCAAGGGCTTCGCCGCAGGCGACCTGTCGACGCTGATGTCGCCGCGCACCGTCATCAGCTGGGCCGAGAACCTCGGCATCTTCGGCGACCCGGCGCTGGCCTTCCGGCTGTCCTTCGTCAACAAGTGCGACGAGGCCGAGCGCCCGATCGTCGCCGAGTACTTCCAGCGCTGCTTCGACCGCGAGCTCGACGAGTCCTGTCGTGGGTGAGGCGCAGGCCCGGGCCCGCCACCAGCAGAAGGTCGAGGAGCTCTGCGCGGCCGCGATCCGCGCGCTGGCCGGCGAGTCCGACCTGCATTTTCGCGGACGGCGCCTGCACCGCGGTCGCCACGCGCTGCCGCCGTTCGCGCCGCACCTGCATCCGTCGCTGGACAGCGACGACTTCGCGTCCTTTCGCGGCGCAGCCGACGGACTGGCGCTGCGTCTGTCGCGCTCGGATGCCGCGCTGCACCGCCGGCTGACCCCAGAGGATCCGGTCGCACGGCTGGTGTTCAACCTGCTCGAGCAGATCCGCGTCGAGTCGCTGCCGCCGGCCGGCATGCCCGGCGTCGCGCGCAACCTGCGTCACCGCTTCGACCAGTGGTCGCTCTCATTCCACCGCTCCGGGCTCACCGAGACCTCGCGCGGCATCCTGCTCTACACGGTGGCGCAGGTCTGCCGCGCCCGCGTCACCGGCGAGCCGGTGCTCGAGGAGACCGAGGACCTGCTGGAAACCACGCGCGGCTCGATCGTGCCGGTGCTCGGCCACGACCTCGCCGCGCTGCGCCGCCATCGCCACGATCAGGCCGTCTACGGCCGCCACGCGCAGTCGATCGCCGGCCTCGTCGCAGAGATGATCCACAGCGCCGACGACGAGCGCGACGACGGCGAGCCGGGCGGCACGGACGACGACGACCGGACCGCGCTCGCGCGCTTCATGGCACTCGACGACGCCGGCACCGACGGCGAGCTCGCGGTCGCCGCCGCTGGCCGCAGCCGGGTGCTGGAGGCCTCCGACGACGGCTATCGGGTGTTCACCCGCGCGTACGACCGCGAGTTTGCCGCTGCGGCACTGGTGCGCCGGCCGCTGCTGCTCGCGCACCGCGAACGGCTCGACGGCCGCATCGCCGGCCAGGGCGTCAACCTCGCCAGGCTGGCGCGAGAACTGAAGGCGCTGCTGGCGGTTCCGACACGCGACGACTGGGACGCCGGGCAGGAGGAGGGCCACGTCGACGGCCGCCGGCTCGCGCAGCTGATTGCCTCGCCGGCCGAGCGCCGGCTGTTCCGTACCGAGCGCATGGAGCCGGCGGCGCAGTGCCTGGTCACCTTCCTGGTCGACTGCTCGGGCTCCATGAAGCAGCATGCCGAGTCGGTCGCGATGCTGATCGACGTGCTGGCGCGCGCGCTCGAGTTGGCCGGCGTGGCCACCGAGATCCTCGGTTTCACTACCGGCGCCTGGAACGGCGGCCGCGCGCTGCGCGACTGGCAGCGCGCCGGCCGCCCGCCGCACCCCGGACGACTGAACGAGGCTTGCCACATCGTCTTCAAGAACGCCGACACCCCTTGGCGTCGCGCGCGCCCGGAGATCGCCGCGCTTCTCGAGCCGGTGCTGTTCCGCGAGGGCATCGACGGCGAGGCGGTGGATTGGGCCTGCGCACGGATGCATGCCCGGCCGCACGAGCGGCGACTGCTGGTCGTGATCTCCGACGGCTGCCCGATGGACACCGCGACCAGCCTCGCCAACGACCCTCATTACCTCGACCAGCACCTGCGCGAAGTGGTGTTGCGTCACGAGCAGGCGCGCGACGTCGAGATCTACGCGCTCGGCGTAGGCCTCGACCTCAGCCCGTACTACGGCCGCAGCCACGCGCTCGACCTGTCGGCGCCGCCGGGCAACGGCGTCTTCCGCGAGATCGTCGCGATGCTCGGCGGCCGCGCGCGACGCTGACGCCAAGTCGCCGCGCCGCTGGCTACCAGTCAGCCCGCCGCGTCCTGCCCGTCCCCCGCCGGCCCGGCCCCGCGGGCCAGGTACCCCGGCTGCCGCGGAGATGGGCCCGTGTCAACGCAACTGAGTGACGGTTCGGGGACCGCAACGCCAGCGCGCAGAGCCTGCGCGGAACTTGTGAATGTCGAACGCAGCAACTATCCTGCACCGAGTGGTTTCATGGACCAACTCCGGTTGGTTTCCTTCGGTTTCCGCTTACCCCCCGTGGAGATCATGATCCGCGTTCGCGTCGAGACCTGCCCGGCCGCCGATTTCGGGAGCCAGGCGAAGGATCCCGACTTTGCGGCCCAGTCCGTGCCGTGGACGGGCCCTCCGGAGAACCGGCGATGAAGACGAAGTTCCGGCGTCGCCTTGCGCTGCTGGGCTTCCTGGTATGGGATGTGGTGATCGCTGCGCTAGCTTTCGTGCTTGCCGGAGCGTTTCTCGAGTTCGGGCCCCCACCCTGGCCGCTGTCGAGCCTGCGTACGCCCGAGCCGCTCGTGTTCGTCGCGGTCTGCCTTCTGGTGTGGCACATCACGCTGATCCGGCTCAAGCTCTACGACTCGCGACGACTCGGTGCAGGCGTCGGAGAGTTGCGCGACCTGATTGTCGGCGTGATGGTCATGGTGGCTTTCATGGCGATCGCCGCGATCCTTTTCGCGCCCCACCTGGCCGATCGCAACTTCATGGTCCCGTTCGCCATCGTGCTCACGGCCCTGTCGATAGTGGCGCGGTTGGTCCTGCGACGTTTCCTTGCACGGCTTCGCGCGCGCGGCCACAACCTGCGTTTTGTGATCGTGGCCGGCTCGGGACGACGCGCACTCAGTCTGCAGCACAAGTTCGCCAGCGAGCCGTCGATCGGGTACCGGGTGGCCGGGTTCGTGGACGACGAAGTCGTCGGCAGACCGCCGCCGGGCGCGCCCCACCTCGGCACGCTGGACGACCTCCCCCGCCTGCTGTCGCAGAATGTGGTCGACGAGGTTTTCGTCGCGCTTCCGATCAAGTCCTGCTACGGGCAGATCCAGCGCATCGTCGCGAACTGCGAAGCGCAGGGTGTGCCGGTGACGATGCTGACCGACCTGTTCGCGCTTCGCCTGGCACGCACGCACTTGACGATGGTGGGCAACATCCCGGCACTTCGGCTCTGTGATGGACCCGAGTTCACCCAGCGCGTGACCATCAAGCGCTATGTCGACTTTGCGCTGGCCGCGCTGGGCGTGCTGGCCCTGTCGCCACTGCTGTTGGCTGTCGCCGTACTGATCAAGCTTACGAGCCCGGGACCGGTGATCTTTGCGCAAACGCGTGTAGGGCTCAACAAGCGGCTCTTCAGGCTCTACAAGTTTCGGACCATGGTGGCGGAAGCCGAGATTCAGCAGGCTGGGCTGGAATCGATGAATGAGGCGTCGGGACCGGTTTTCAAGATCCGCAACGATCCGCGCGTCACGCCGTTCGGCCGGTTCCTGCGCCGCACCAGCATCGATGAGCTGCCGCAGCTGCTCAACGTGCTGAAGGGCGACATGAGCCTGGTCGGGCCTCGGCCGCTGCCGCTACGCGACGTTTCGGGTTTCCGCGCCGACTGGCAGCGACGCCGGTTCAGCGTGCTTCCAGGGATGACCTGCCTGTGGCAGCTGAACGGACGCAGCGACGTCTCGTTCGAACGATGGATGGAGCTCGACCTCGAGTACATCGACAATTGGTCGCTTGCCAGGGACTTCGCGATCCTGGTGCGAACCGCACAGGCCGTCCTCAGCGGCAAGGGCGCCTACTGATGCGCGCGCGTGACGCCTGTGCCTTCCAGGAGGCGCAGATACAGATCGTTGTACTGCCGGGCCATCCGGTCCATCCCGAAACATGATTCGACCCGCTTGCGGCCCGCCTCGGCCAAGCGCTTCGCCTTGTCGACATCAGTCAGAAGCTCGACGATTGCCGAGGCGAGTGCTCGCGAATCGTCCGGCGGCACGAGAATGCCTGTCTCACCATCGGTCACGACCTCCGGAATGCCGTCGACCCGGCTCCCGACGACTGGACAACGACACGCCATCGCCTCTAGGAACACCAGCCCGAACGACTCTCGCCGGGACGGCAGCGCAAACACATCGAAGCCCCGCATCAGCTCCGGCACGTCCGTGCGCCAGCCCAGGAAG
>DAORSF010000191.1:0-5110 GCA_035443405.1 Burkholderiaceae bacterium
TGGTCGCCAGGGACGATCGCAAGGTGCGCATCGAGGTCGGCTACGGGCTCGAGGGGGCGATTCCCGACGCCTATGCGCGGCGCATCATCGCCGAGACGATCGCGCCGCGATTCCGGCAGGGCGACTTCTCCGGCGGCCTGCAAGCCGCGGTGTCCGACCTGGCGCGGCTGATCGAGGGCGAATCGCTGCCGCCAGCCTGGTCCGGGCCGGGCGCGCAACGCGATGGGGAATCCGGCGACTGGCTCGCCTACGTGCTCGGCGTGTTCGTGGTCGCCATGGTCATCCGCCAGCTGTTCGGCCGCGTGTTCGGTTCGACGCTGGGCAGCGCGTTCGGCGGCACGGCGGCCTGGGCGCTCGGCGCGCCGCTGCTGCTCGCCGGCGCCGGTGCGGTCTTGCTGTTCCTGATGCTGCTGTCGATGTCTTCGGGTTCGATGAGCCGCGTCGGCCGCCATACCTGGCGCTCGGGGCCGGGCGGATTCCCGGGTGGTTTCGGCGGCGGCGGCTTCGGTGGCGGGGGGGGCTTCGGCGGGAGCGGTGGCTTCCGGGGGGGCGGCGGCGGCTTCGGCGGCGGCGGCGCGTCGGGAGGCTGGTGATGGCCGGCAAGCTCGCGCGCAGCTGGGCTCACCTGTTCAGCGATTCGCGCTCGGTGCGGCGCGTGTTCGACGACGATTTGCTCGCACGCATCGAAGCGGCGATCACGAGCAGCGAGCGCGCGCATGCGGCGGAAGTGCGGGTCGCGATCGAGTCTTCGCTGCCGATCGGGCAGGTCTGGCGCGGGCGCACGCCGCGCGAGCGAGCGCTGGAAGTGTTCGGAGCGCTCGGCGTCTGGGACACGGCGGCCAACAACGGCGTCCTGCTCTACGTGCTGTGGGCCGACCACGCCGTCGAGATCGTCGCCGACCGCGCGGCCGCGGCGGCGATTGCGCCGGCGCGCTGGCGCGAGGTCTGCGACGCCCTGGCCGCCGCTTATCGTGCAGGAGACTTCCGCGCGGGGACGATGGCCGCCATCGAGCGCATCGACCAGTTGCTGATCGACGCGTTCCCGCGCGTCGACGGCGACACCGACGAGTTGCCGAACCGGCCGGCGATCCTGTAGCGCCTAGGCCATCAGCGCGGGCCGCGGGGCATTGACCGGCGCAAGCATGGCCTCGATGCGCTCGCCGACGTCGAGCAGCACATCGTCGCGGCCGAAGTGGCCGACCAGTTGCAGGCCGACCGGCAGCGGCCGATCGCCGGGAGCCTCGCGCGCAAATCCGGCCGGCAGCGTCAGTGCGGGATGGCCGCTGACCGTGATCCAGTAGCAGCTCGCGACCCAGTCGATGTAGGTGGCGAGCGGCTTGCCGTCGATCTGCGTCGGGTACGCGATGTCGTGCGGGAACGGCAGCAGTTGCGTCGTCGGAAGCAGCCAGGCGTCGAAGCCCTCGACGAACGCCGCCACGCGCTCGAAGATCCGCGAGCGCAAGCGCGCCGCCGCCGCGATCCGCTCGGCGCCCAGCGACAGGCCCTGCTCGACGTTCCAGGCGACCGTATCTTTCATCTGCGCGCGATGCTCGCGGTACAGGCCGCCGAGGTTCTCGACGAAGTACTCGGCGCGCAGCACCTGGAAGCAGTCGTCCGCGCCGCTGAAATCGGGCCAGGCTTCCATCAGCTCGACATCGTGGCCGCGCAGGGCGTCGATCGCACGCCCGATGGCGTCGCGAACCGGCGACGACACCGGCATCGCGCCGCCGCAGTCGATCGACCACGCGAGTTTCAACGTGCCGGTGTCGCGTTCGCGGCGCGCCGCCGATTCGGCCCGCAGGCTCGCCAGCCAGTCGGCCAGCGGCCGGCGTGCCGCGGGGGCGCGAATCGCCCGATCGACGCAGCGCAGGTCGGCGACGCGCGTCGCCATCGCACCGATCTGGTTCAGCGTGCCGAACGCGTTGGCGCCGCCGCGCAAGGCCGGATCGGCGCGCGAGGACGGCCGCAACCCGACCACGCCGCAGAAGCTCGCCGGATTGCGCAGGCTCGCGCCGAGGTCGGAACCGTCGGCGACGATCGTCATGCCGCAGGCGAGCGCGGCCGCGCCGCCGCCCGACGATCCGCCCACGGTTCGCGACAGGTCGAACGGGTTGCGCGTCTTGCCGAGCACCGGGTTGAAGGTCTGTGCGCCCGCGGCGAACTCGGGCGTGTTCGACTTGGCGATCAGGATCGCGTCGGCGCCGAGCAGCCGGCCGACGACCGGGTCGTCGTCCGCGGGAACGTGATCCGCGAAGATCGGCGAACCGAACGTGGTGCGCACGCCGGCGGTTCGATGCATGTCCTTCGCGCTGTACGGCAGGCCGGCCAGCGGGCCGACCGGTTCGGCCCGCGTGATCTGCCGCGCGATGCGATCCGCGTGCGCCAGCACCTGATCGCGATCGACGCGCGTGGGCAGCGCGTTGACCGCGCCGTCGCGCGCGTCGATCGCCGCGAAGCAGGCCTCGACGACGTCGCGCGGCGTACGCGTGCCGCGCTGGAACTCGTCGAGCAGTTCGACGATCGGCGGGTACGGAGGAAACGGCTTCTGCATCGGTAGTCGAAAGGGTTTTGTCCGCGATGGTATAAGAGACGGACGATCCACAGCAGGCCGGGGAAATTGCGCAGCCATGGACGACAAGGAACATCCGAGGAACGTGCTGGGAGGGCCGCTGCAGGCCTGCTCGTTCGATCCGCTGACCGGCTTCGAGCGAACCGGCTGCTGCGAAACGGGGCCCGACGACGTGGGCCAGCACACGGTGTGCGCACGCGTCACCGACGAGTTCCTCGCCTTCTCGACGGCGCACGGCAACGACCTGGTCACGCCGCAGCCGCAATGGCGCTTCCCCGGCTTGAGGGCCGGCGACCGCTGGTGCCTGTGTGCCGCGCGCTGGCTGGAAGCCTGGGAGGCCGGCGTCGCGCCGCCAGTGGTCCTCGAAGCGACGCACGAGGCGGCATTGCGGGTCATCCCGCTCGACGTGCTGACGAGTCGCGCCTGGAGTGCCAGGAAGACCGGGCCGGCCGAGCGATAATGCGCGGATGAAGCTGCTCATCGTTCCCGTCACCCCCTTCATGCAGAACTGCTCGGTGCTGGTCTGCGAACGCACCCTCAAGGCGGCCGCGATCGATCCAGGCGGCGATCTCGACCGCGTCGACGCGGCGCTGCGCAGCGAGGGGGCGGCGCTCGAGAAGGTGTTGCTGACGCACGGCCACATCGACCACTGCGGACAGGCGGGACAGTTCGCGCGCCGCCATCGGGTGCCGATCGAAGGGCCGCAGCGCGAGGACCGTTTCTGGATCGAGCAACTGCCGAGCCAGGGAAAGATGTTCGGATTTCCGCACCTCGACGCGTTCGAGCCCGATCGCTGGCTCGAAGACGGCGACACCGTGTCGTTCGGCGAGCAGACTCTCGAAGTGCGCCATTGCCCGGGGCACACGCCCGGCCACGTGATCTTCTTCCACGCGCCGAGCCGGCTGGCCATCGTCGGCGACGTGCTGTTCCAGGGATCCATCGGACGCACCGACTTCCCGCGCGGCGACCACGCGACGCTGATCGCGTCGATCACCGGCAAGCTGTGGCCGCTGGGCGACGACGTCGCCTTCGTGCCCGGTCACGGGCCGATGTCGACCTTCGGCGACGAGCGAGCGGGCAATCCGTTCGTCGGGGACGCGGTGCTGGGCCGTTGAAGGCTCAGCGCCCGCCGCCCCACGAGTCCTTCAGCGTCACGATCCGGTTGAACACCGGGGCGCCCGGCTTCGAATCGACGCGGTCGGCGACGAAGTAGCCGTGCCGCTCGAACTGGTAGCGCGCCTCGGGGGGCGCGCCAGCCAGCGTCGGCTCGAGCCTGGCGCGAACCACCCGCTTCGAACCGTCGTTGAGCGCCTCCCGATGGTCGCGCCCGCCGGCGTCGGGATGCGGCTGGCCGAACAGGCGGTCGTACAGGCGCACTTCTGCGTCGACCGCGGCCTGCGCTGCGACCCAGTGCAGGTTGCCCTTGACCTTGTAGGCATCGGATCCCGGTGTTCCCGATTTCGAGTCGTGGAAGACCGCGGCGTGCACGGCAACGACGCGGCCGTCGGCGTCCTTTTCGCAGCCGGTGCACTCGACCACGTAGCCATAGCGCAGCCTCACGCGATTGCCCGGAAACAGACGGAAGAATCCTTTCGGCGGCTGCTCGGTGAAATCCTCGCGCTCGATCCACAGCTCGCGTCCGAACGGGAAACTGCGCCGTCCGAGCTCGGGGCGCTGCGGATGAACCGGCGCGTCGCAGGGTTCGATGCGGTCGGCGGGCCAGTTCGTGATCACCAGCTTCAGCGGGTCGAGCACCGCGATCGCGCGCGACGCCTTGCCTTCGAGGTCGTCGCGCAGCGACTGCTCGAGCACGCTCATGTCGATCCACGAATTGGCCTTCGAGACCCCGGTGCGCTCGGCAAACAGCTGGATCGCCTCGGGCGTGTAGCCGCGCCGGCGCAGCCCGACGATCGTCGGCATGCGCGGATCGTCCCAGCCGTCGACCAGTCCGAGCTGCACCAGCTGCTGCAGCTTTCGCTTGCTGGTGACCGTGTAGGTCAGGTTCAGCCGCGCGAACTCGATCTGCTGCGGCAGCGGGCGCGTGAAGAACCCGCCGTCGGCGAGCCGCTCGAGCAGCCAGTCGTACAGCGGGCGGTGGTCCTCGAACTCGAGCGTGCAGATCGAGTGCGTGATGTTCTCGAGCGCGTCCTCTATCGGGTGCGCGTAGTCGTACATCGGGTAGACGCACCACTTGTCGCCGGTACGATGGTGCGTCGCGAAGCGGATGCGGTAGAGCACCGGGTCGCGCAGGTTCATGTTCGGCGAGCGCATGTCGATCTTTGCGCGCAGCACGTGCGCACCCTCGGCGTGGCGTCCGTCGCGCATCTCGCGCAGCAGCCGGAGGTTCTCCTGCGCGCTGCGCGTGCGGTGGGGCGAGTCGCGCCCCGGCTCGGTGAGCGTGCCGCGCGTCTCGCGCATCTCGTCGGCGCTCTGCGAGTCGACGTACGCGTGGCCGGCTTCGACCAGCCACTCGGCCATCCGGTAGAAGTGGTCGAAGTAGTCGCTGGCGTAGTACAGGTTGTCTTCCTGCTCGTCGCGCCA
>DAORSF010000192.1:0-5058 GCA_035443405.1 Burkholderiaceae bacterium
AGGTCGGTGGAGAAATATTTGCGCAAGAACCCGAGCATTTCGCTTCCGTGCAGTGTCGAAGGTTTCGCTCGTACGCGGCGAACGATCGTGCCGTCTCCTCGGGTAGCACGGGTACGACGGCCGTCCTGCTGCAGCGCAAAAGACTTCTAAGTTTGCGTTGAATGATACCGTATAATTCCTTGCAAACACGGCGGTTTTCGCGTGATCAGCCGCCGTTGGTCCGCGGTCTTCGGCAGCCTGTCCGGGGGCTGTCGCACCGCCCGCACAGCCAGCCGCCAATCCATGTCCCTGACCCTCGACGACGTCAAGCGCATCGCGATGCTGGCCCGCATCGGGCTGGCCGACGACGAGGCCGAGCGCACGCTCGGCCAGCTCAACGCCGTGTTCGGCCTGATCGAGCGGCTGCAGGCGGTCGACACGCGCGGCGTCGAGCCGATGACGCACCCCGGCGACATGGGCCTTCGGCTGCGCGACGACGTCGTCGACGAGCCGCAGCGGCGCGACGACTACCAGGCCATGGCACCCAGCGTCGAGCGCGGCCTGTACCTGGTCCCGCGCGTCATCGAGTGAGCGCGCGATGAGCCGCGGCCCCGACACGTTGCGGACGCTGGCCGCGCGGCTCGAGCACGGCGAGGCGTCGGCGCTCGAGCTTGCCGACGAATACCTCGCGCGCATCGCCGCGAGCGACCTCAACGCGTTCATCGACGTGCAGCCCGAGATGACGCGCGAGCAGGCACGCGCCGCCGACGCGCGGCGCGCGCGAGGCGAGCGCGGCGCATTGCTCGGCGTGCCGCTGGCCCACAAGGACATCTTCGTCACCCGCGGCTGGCGATCGACGGCCGGCTCGAAGATGCTCGAGCACTACGTGAGTCCCTTCGACGCCACGGTCGTCGAGCGGCTCGCGGCCGCTGGCGTGGTCTGCCTCGGCAAGACCAACTGCGACGAGTTCGCGATGGGCGGCTCGAACGAGCACTCGCACTTCGGGCCGGTGCGCAACCCGTGGGACCGGGCGGCGATTCCCGGCGGCTCGTCGGGCGGATCGGCCGCAGCGGTCGCGGCGGGCCTCGCACCCGTGGCGACCGGAACCGACACCGGGGGTTCGGTCCGGCAACCGGCGGCGATGTGTGGCGTCACCGGCATCAAGCCGACCTACGGTCGCGTGTCGCGCCACGGCATGATCGCCTACGCGTCGAGCCTCGACCAGGCAGGGGTGTTCGCGACCAGCGCGGAGGACTGCGCGACGGTGCTCGGCGCGATGGCCGGCTTCGATCGTCGCGACTCCACCAGCGCCGAGCGGCCGGACGAGGATTTCGCGCGCGATCTCGATCGCGCGCTCGACGGCCTGCGCATCGGCGTGCCGCGAGAGTTCTTCGGCGAAGGCCTGTCGAACGACGTTCGCGCGGCGGTCGACGCGGCGCTCGCGCAGTACCGCGCGCTCGGTGCCGAACTGGTCGCGATCTCGCTGCCGCAGACCGAGCTGGCGATCCCCGCCTATTACGTCATCGCGCCCGCCGAGGCGTCGAGCAACCTCGGCCGCTTCGATGGCGTGCGCTACGGCCATCGCGCCGCGCAGTACCGCGACCTGCGCGACATGTACTGCCGCACGCGGGCCGAGGGCTTCGGCGACGAAGTGAAACGGCGCGTGCTGGTGGGCACCTACGTGCTGTCGCACGGCTACTACGACGCGTACTACCTGCAGGCGCAGAAGCTGCGGCGACTGATCGCCGACGACTTCCGCAGCGCGTTCGAGTCGGTCGACCTGGTCGCCGGCCCGGTCTCGCCGACGGTGGCCTGGGACATCGGCTCGATCGTCGACGATCCGGTCAGCAACTACCTCGCCGACATCTACACGCTGCCGGCCTCGCTCGCGGGCCTGCCCGGGATGTCGGTGCCGGCCGGGTTCGGCGCCGGCGGACGCCCGGTGGGCCTGCAGCTGATCGGCCGCTGGTTCGACGAGGCGCGCCTGCTCAACGTCGCACATCGCTTCCAGCAGGCGACCGACTGGCACTTGCGGAGGCCTGGATGATCGAGAGGCGGTGTTCCGTTGCTGCGCTCGCGTTGCTGCTCGCGGCGCTGGGCGCTTGCGGCGTGCTGCCGTCCGGCGCGCCGTCGGCGCCGACCCCGTCGCGGCCTGCGCCGATCGCCGATCAGCCGATCAACCTGGCCGGCCTTTGCGTCCAGACCGAGGAAGACGGCTTTCGCGAGAACGCCCGCCTGGTCGTGCGCAACAGCCAGGTGCAGTCACTGTCGTGGCAGATGCAGATCGGCAGGCGCGGCAGCTGCAGTTTCGAGCTGGCGTCGTTCCGGCAGGTCAAGAGCCGTCCGCACGTCGAGCTGGTCGAGCGCGACGGCAGCGGCTGCAAGCTGATGGTCTGGCGGGATCCGCGCCGGATCACGATGGGCCACGCCGGCTGCGAGAAGCACTGCACGCCGGGCGTCTACGACAAGGCCTGGCCGGTCATGTTCGATCCGGCCACCGGCGGCTGCGCGCGGCCCTGAGCGCCAGCCAACGACAGCGGCAGGCTCGCCATGCAGTGGGAAATCGTCATCGGACTCGAGACGCACGTGCAGCTGGACACGCGCTCGAAGATCTTCTCGGGCGCGTCGACCGCGTTCGGCGCCGAACCGAACGCGCAGGCCTGCGCGATCGACCTGGCGCTGCCCGGCGTGCTGCCGGTGGCGAACCGCGCCGCGGTCGAATGCGCGATCCGGCTCGGGCTGGCGGTCGGCGGTGTCATCGCACCTCGTTCGGTGTTTGCGCGCAAGAACTACTTCTACCCCGACCTGCCGAAGGGCTACCAGATCAGCCAGTTCGAGATCCCGGTGGTGGCGGGCGGCGGGCTCGCGATCGCCTGGAGGGCCGACGACAAGTCCGGCCAGCAGGAGAGCGTCGTGCGGCTCACCCGCGCGCACCTCGAGGAGGACGCGGGCAAGTCGCTGCACGAGGACTTCCACGGCATGTCGGGCATCGACCTCAATCGCGCCGGCACGCCGCTGCTCGAGATCGTCACCGAGCCGGACATGCGTTCGGCGAAGGAAGCGGTCGCGTATGCGCGTGCGCTGCACGGGCTGGTGGTGTGGCTCGGCATCTGCGACGGCAACATGCAGGAAGGATCGTTCCGCTGCGACGCCAACGTGTCGGTGCGGCCGATCGGACAGGCCGAGCTCGGCACGCGCTGCGAGATCAAGAACCTGAACTCGTTCCGCTTCCTAGAGCGCGCGATCGACTTCGAAGTGCGGCGCCAGGTCGAACTGATCGAGGACGGCGGCCGCGTCGTCCAGGAGACGCGCCTGTACGACCCCGACCTCGACGAGACGCGCTCGATGCGCAGCAAGGAGGAGGCGCACGACTATCGCTACTTCCCGGATCCCGACCTGCCGCCGCTGGTCGTCGAGGCCGCCTGGATCGAGCGCGTGCGCGCGACCATGCCCGAGTTGCCGGCCGACATGCGGCGCCGCTTCGTCGACGACTACGGCCTGGGCACCTACGACGCGACCACGCTGACCGCGTCGCGCGACGTCGCGCGCTACTACGAGGAAACCGTGGCCGCGCTGCTCGCGAAGGGCGATGGCAAGGCGACCGACCCGGACGCCGCCGCCAAGGCTGCGGCCAACTGGGTGATGGTCGACCTGGCTGCCGCGCTGAACCGCGACGACCTCGAGGTCGCCGAGAGCCCGGTCGCCCCCGGCCAGCTGGCCGACCTGATCCGTCGGATCCTGGACGGCACGATCTCGAACAAGATCGCGCGTGACGTCTTCGCCGGGCTCTGGGGCGGCGGTGGCGCCGTCCAGACCGTCGACGGCATCATCGAATCGCGCGGGCTCAAGCAGATCAGCGACAGCGGCGCGATCGAGAAGATCGTCGACGAAGTGCTGGCCGCGAACCCGAAGTCGGTCGACGAGTTCCGTGCCGGCAAGGAAAAGGCCTTCAACGCGCTGGTCGGGCAGGTGATGAAGGCGAGCAGGGGCAAGGCCAATCCGCAGCAGGTCAACGAACTGCTGCGTCGCCGCCTCGTCTGAAGCGCCCGGCCGGGAGCCGGCCCGACCCGGAAACCCTCCCGGAAAGCCGGCGGCGCCGCGCGAACCGTGCTAAAAGGTCATCTCCCGCACACCACAGGAGGTTGCCATGTCTGTCGCGAAGGTCATCGAGGTCAAGGCCACCAGCAACAAGAGCTTCGACGACGCCGTCGTGCAGGGAATCTCGCGCGCTGCCGATTCGCTCGACGACGTCGCGGGTGCGTGGATCCAGGACCAGCAGGTCACGGTGAGCAAGGGCAAGATCACCGAGTACCGCGTCACCCTCAAGGTGACGTTCGTGTTGAAGAAGAGCTGACCCCCGCGGCCTGAGCGGCGACTGGCCCGCCGCTCAGGCGCCGTAGCGGTCGCGATAGGCGGCGACGCGTTCGCGGTGCACGGACGCGTTCGCGGTGGAGCCTTCGTCGGACCCGAGATAGCCCAGCAGGTCGCTCAGGCTCGCGATCGACAACACCGGGATGCCGTGCCGCAGCACGACCTCCTGCGCGGCCGAGCGTTCGCCGATCTCGGTGGCGTTGCCGCTGCGCTCCTCGCGGTCGAGGGCGATCAGCACGGCGGCCGGGGTGGCGCCGTGCGCCCGGATCAACGCCACCGACTCGCCAACCGACGTTCCGGCGCTGATCACGTCGTCGACGATCACCACGCGGCCGGCCAGCGGCGCCCCGATCAGCGTCCCGCCCTCGCCGTGGTTCTTGGCCTCCTTGCGGTTGAATGCGAACGGCACGTTGCGTCCCGCGTCGGCCAGCGCGATCGCGGTCGCCGACGCGAGCGTGATGCCCTTGTACGCCGGGCCGAACAGCATGTCGAAGCGGACACGTCCGGCGCGCTCGGCAGCGAGCAGCGTGTCGGCGTAGAACCGCGCCAGCCGCCCGAGCGAGGCGCCGTCGCTGAACAGTCCGGCGTTGAAGAAGTAGGGCGACAACCGCCCGGCCTTGGTCCGGAACTCGCCGAAGCGCAGGATGCCGGCGTGCACGGCGAACCGGATAAACTGCGCGCGCAGATCGTCTGCCAACTCGCCACCCC
>DAORSF010000193.1:0-5048 GCA_035443405.1 Burkholderiaceae bacterium
CTGAAGAACGACACCGGCTGGGTCGCGATGGCGCGCACCGGCGACCCGAACTCGGCGACCAGCCAGTTCTTCATCAACGTGGTCGACAACGGCGGCCTGAACTACCCGCAGCCCGACGGCCACGGCTACGCCGTGTTCGGCAAGGTGGTCAGCGGCATGGACGTGGTCAACGCGATCCGCAAGGTGCGCACCGGCACCGTCGGCCCGTATCAGGACGTGCCGGCCGACGCGGTGGTGATCGACTCGATGGCCGTCGTCGGCGGCGCGAAGTGATCGAAGTCGGACGAGCAGCGCGCGACGTCGCGCTGTTCTGCTCCGACATGCACCTGGGCGACCACGATCCGCGCACCGCCGCGCTGTTCCTCGAGCGGCTCGATGCGCAGGCGCGCGGCGCCAGCCACCTGTTCCTGCTCGGCGACCTGTTCGAGGCCTGGGTCGGAGACGACCAGCCCGATGCCGTCGCGCAGGCGCTGCTCGAGCGACTGGAGTGGATCGGCGCCGGCGGCGCGCAGGTCTACGCGATGCGCGGCAACCGCGATTTCCTGCTCGACGTGCCCTTCCCCGCGGACGCGGCGACGCGGCCGGCGCGCGGATTCGCCGCGCGCAGCGGGGCCACGCTGCTCGAGGATCCCTGCACGGTCACGCTGTTCGGCGAGCCCGTGATGCTCGCGCACGGTGATGCGCTGTGCACCGACGACGTCGCCTACCAGCGCGCCCGCGCCATGGCCCGCAGCGACGCGTGGCAGCGCGACTTCCTGCGACGCCCGCTCGACGAGCGGCTGCGCATCGCGAGCGAGTTGCGCGGCGAGAGCCGCCGCGTCCGGGCGATGCGCGCCATGGGCGCCGAAGACCCGGGTGACGTCGCCCCGCGAGCCGTGGACGCCGCGATGCGCGCGGCCGGCGTGCGCACGATGGTGCACGGGCACACGCACCGACCGGGCTGCCACCGCTGGCAGCTCGACCGCGAGCCGGCCCGGCGCTGGGTGCTGCCCGACTGGCAGGCGCAGACCGCGGAGGCGCCCGCGCGCGGCGGCTTCCTTCGCGTCGACGCGGCCGGATGGACGACGGTGGGCCTCTGAACGGCCGTCACGGCGCGCCGCGCTCACTCCACCATGCGATTGAGCGCCGGGGCGTCGAGCGGCTCGCAGGACTCGGTGACCTCCCCGCCCATCCGCGCGAGCGCAGCCTGCAGCTGCTCGATCGTCCGATCCTGCTCCGCGACGTGGTCGATCAGCCGGTGCAGCGCGAGCGAAAGCGGATCGTCGCCCCCCTGCGTGATCGCATAGGCCGAGAAACCCATCTTCGCGGCCTGCGCCTCGCGGCGCTGGTCGGCATCCTCGACGATCACCCGCGCCGGAATGCCCACCGCGGTCGCGCCCGGCGGCACCGCCTTGACCAGCACCGAGTTGGACCCGATCCGTGCGCCGGCGCCGACCGTGAACGGCCCGAGCACCTTGGCGCCGGCGCCGACCACGACACCCCGCTCGAGCGTCGGATGGCGCTTGCCGCGCTCGAGCGACACTCCGCCCAACGTCACGCCCTGGTAGATCGTGCAGTCGTCGCCGACCTCGGCGGTCTCGCCGATCACGACGCCCATGCCATGGTCGATGAACACTCGACGGCCGATCGTCGCGCCGGGGTGGATCTCGATTCCCGTCACCAGGCGCCCGAAGTGCGACACCGCCCGCGCCAGCGTGCGCAGACCCGAGCCCCACAGCGCCCGTGCGACCCGGTGCAGCGCGAGCGCGTGCACGCCGGGGTAACACAGCAGCACTTCGAGCGTCGACCGCGCAGCCGGGTCCTTTTGCAGCACGGTGGCGATGTCCTCCCGCAGGCGCTCGAACATCCAGACTCTCCGAAAAGTCGACCGATCGATCCAGTTTAAGCGCTTTGCGGCTACCCTGGCGTCGCTGCGGGCAAGTGCACCCAGCCGCTCATCAGCCGGCGCGCGCTGCGCGACAGCACCGCCTTGTCGAAGCGCCAGCCGGTGGGCCCCCGCGACACCTCGGCGCCCACTGCCAGCACCCCCGAAACGTGGCCGATGCGGGTCGGCACGCCCGGCAACGTGCGGGCGATCTCGGCGACGACCGTTCCCGGCAGGGCAGCAGCAGCAGCCAGCGCAATCGAGCCGGTTCCGGTGAATGCGTGGTGGAGTCTGCCCATCGACATGATCCGGGCCAGCAGGTCGATGCGATCGGCGCCGACGTCGACCCCGGCGCTGGTGCGGTAGCCGGCCGGTCGCGCGACCCAGGCCACCTTGGGCGTCGCCGGCCGGTAGGCGGTGGCGAACTCGGCGCGGTCGGCCAGCCCCATGCGCACCGCCGCCGCTGCACGAATCGCCTCGAGCCGGGCGAGCAGCTTGCGCTGGCGATTCACGTCGTCGGGGAGCTCGCGCCCGGTCAGCCCGAGCGCGTCGGCGCGAACGAACACGGTCGGGTTGCCGGCGGTGATCATCGTCGCGCGGACCGCGCCCATGCCGGGCACGGAAAGGTCATCCTGCGGCGCGCCGCTCGGCAGCAGCGGCACCACGTCGGCCGAACCCGGCTGTGCCTGCGGCTCGAGGAACTCCAGGCGGATCTCCGCACCGGGGAACGGCACGCCGTCCTCCATGAACGCGCCGTCCTCGAGCACCTCGCCGAGACGCACTGGCACGAAGGCGTCGATCCGCTGGCCGATGTTCTGCTGCCAGATGCGCACTCGCGTGAGGCCGTCGACCGGGGCGACCAGCCCTTCGGCGATCGCGAACGGGCCGACCGCGGCCGACAGGTTGCCGCAATTGCCCGACCAGTCGATCAGCGGTTCGCCGATCGACACGGCGCCGAACAGGAAATCGACGTCGCAGTCGGCCCGGGTCGATGGCGAAGCCAGCACGACCTTGCTGGTGCTCGACGTGGCGCCGCCGAGGCCGTCGGTGTGCTTGCCGTACGGATCCGGGCTGCCGATCACGCGCAGCAGCAACGCGTCGCGTTCGCGCGTCGAACGCGGCAGGTCTCGCGCGTGGAAGAACACCCCCTTGCTGGTGCCGCCGCGCATGTAGACGGCCGGGACGCGTCGCAGGTTCATCGCGAGGTCTTCGTGTGTTTCTCGATCTGGGTGCAGATGCCGCGCAGGATCGCCAGCTCGTCGGCCTCGAGCCGGGAGCGCGCGAACAGCCGGCGCAGCCGCGGCATCAGCTTCTTCGGATGCCGCGGATCGAGGAACTCGATCCGCACCAGCGCACGCTCGAGGTGCTCGAACAGTCCTTCGATTTCCGCATGCGTCGCCTGTCGCGAAGCGGCCGCAGGCTCGCCCTGCGACGTCGCAAGCGCAGCCGTGCGCTCGCCGACCCGGGCGCGCAGGCACCAGGCCAGCACCTGCACCGCCTGCGCGAGGTTCAGCGACGGGTAGTCGGGCTCGCCCGGAATGCTGCACAGCGCCTGGCACAGGCCGGCTTCGTCGATCGACAGGCCGGTTCGCTCGGCGCCGAACACGAACGCGACACGGTGCGACGGGTCGGCCTCGAGCTCGCGCTGCGCGCGCTCCGCGATCGCTTCG
This sequence comes from Burkholderiaceae bacterium, assembly GCA_035443405.1. Classification (GTDB taxonomy): domain Bacteria; phylum Pseudomonadota; class Gammaproteobacteria; order Burkholderiales; family Burkholderiaceae_E; genus Zeimonas. The sequence continues at coordinate 3,535 of DAORSF010000193.1, forward strand.
GGCGGCTGCGCGAGCGGACCGAACTCGCGTTCCTCGGCGCTGACCGCGATCGCCAGCGTGCAGCCGGCCAGCGCCTGCGCCAGCGTCGGCACCACGCGCGCGGCAGCCAGCACGTCGTCGGCGCGGCTGGCACGCGCGATCGCCTCAGGATGGCTGCAGACCGCCGGATCGCGCGGCGCGGCCAGCGCCAGCCGGCGCAGCCCCATCGCACGCATCGCGCGCGCCGCAGCGCCGACGTTGCCCGGATGGCTGGTGCCGACCAGCACGAATTCGACGCGGTCGAACCACGCCGGCGCGTGGCGATGAAGGCTTGTCAGCGCGATCCCTTAGAATGTCTGGTTCTGTTCAGTCACTACAGGCCCGATCGCCCATGCATCCGATGCTGAACGTGGCGGTCCGTGCGGCGCGACGCGCCGCACGGATCATCAACCGCGCGAGTCTCGATCTCGAGAGCCTCGCGGTGGCGCGCAAGCAGCGCAACGACTTCGTTACCGAAGTCGACCACGCCTCGGAAAAGGCGATCATCGAAACCCTGCTCACCGCGTATCCGGACCATACGATCTTAGCAGAGGAGTCCGGCCATCTCGTCAAGGGCGTAGCCGCCGGACCCGATCACAAGATCGAACTCGCCGAGCACGTCTGGATCATCGATCCTCTCGACGGCACGACCAACTTCATCCACGGATTGCCGCAGTACGCCGTCTCGATCGCGCTGATGCAGCGGGGCGTGGTCACGCAGGGAGTGGTCTACGATCCGAACCGCGACGAACTGTTCACCGCCTCGAAGGGCTCCGGCGCTTTCGTGAACGACCGGCGCATTCGCGTGTCGAAGCGGCAGAAGTTCGACGAGGCGCTGATCGGCACCGGCTTCCCGTATCGCAAGCTCGACCAGCTCGAGGAGTACCTGGCGATCTTCCGCGGCGTGACCGAGCGCGCGGGCGGCATCCGGCGGCCCGGCGCCGCTGCGCTCGACCTCGCCTACGTCGCCTGCGGACGCTTCGACGGGTTCTTCGAGATGGGACTTTCGCCGTGGGACGTCGCGGCCGGCAGCCTGCTGATCACCGAGGCGGGGGGTTTGATCGGCGACTTCCACGGCGAGCCGGACTACCTGTTCTCGGAGCGCGTCGTCGCCGGTTCGCCGAAGATTTTCGTCGCGATGATCGCGTTGCTGCGCGGCATGCCGCCAATCGCAAAGGCCTGAGCCGCGGGAACGGGCGCGCGCGGCTGCGCCGCGCCGCGCCGTCAACCCGTCGCGTCGAGCCAGGACGCCAGGCCGTCGGCGTTCAGCGCGATGTCGATCGAGAAGAGCGCGAACAGCTCGGGCCCGGTCATCGGCCAGTCCTGGCGCTTCGCCTCGGTCAGCAGCATCTGGCGAACGCCTTCGCGCAGCCGCTCGGCGCGCTGTGCGCCCGCGTCGCGACACGCGAGCGCGAGTTGCGCGTGCGCGTCGACCAGCCGATGCAGGTCCGCGCCGCGGCGCTGCACGTCGGTCACCTGCCCGAAGTGCGTCACGT
>DAORSF010000194.1:0-5027 GCA_035443405.1 Burkholderiaceae bacterium
ACCAGCAGGTTCAGCACCATCGCCATCGTCATCGTCAGGCCGAGCAGCACGCCGTGCGGCGTGTCGCGGTACAGCAGCCACGCGACGACCCCGGCCATGCCGCCCCAGACCAGCCCGTTGAGTGCCGCGATCGCGAGCTCCTTGAGCATCAGCCGCCGGGCGTTCGACATGGTCACCTGCCCGAGCGCGATCGAACGGATGATCAGTGCCATCGTCTGGTTGCCCGAGTTGCCGGCGATGCCGGCGACGATCGGCATCAGCGCGGCCAGCGCGGCGACCCGCTCGATCGTGCCCTCGAACGCGCTGATCACACGCGAAGCGAAGAACGCGGTGCACAGGTTCAGCGCCAGCCACAGCCAGCGGTTCTTCGCCGAAGCCCAGACGCTCGAGAAGAGGTCCTCCTCCTCGCGCAGGCCGGCCTTGGCGAGCATCTCGGACTCGCCCTCTTCGCGGATCAGGTCGAGCACCTCGGCCACGGTGACGCGGCCGATCACGCGGTTGCGCGGGTCGACGACCGGCGCAGACACGAGATCGTAGCGCTCGAACGCGTGCGCTGCCTCGCTCGCTTCCTCGAGCGGCTGCAGTGTCAGCAGGTCGCGGCGCATCACGTCCTCGACCAGCACGTCGGGCTGGTTGATGAGGAGCCGGTCGAGCGGCAGGCTGCCGACCAGCTCGCCGCGCTCGTCGACGACGTACACCTGGTCGGTGTGATCCGGCAACTCCTGCAGCCTGCGAAGTTCGCGCAGCACCATGTCGAGCGTGTAGCCCTGCTGCACCGTGATCGCCTCGAAGTCCATCAGCTCGCCGACCGAGCCCTCCGGGAACGACATCGACGCGCGCAGCTGCTCGCGCTCCTCCTGGGACAGGCCGCGACGCACCTCCTCGACGACGTCGCGGGGCAGGTCGGGCGCGAGCTCGGCGATCTCGTCGGTGTCGAGGGTCTCGACCGCGTCGACCAGCTCCTCGCGGTCCATCGAGCGGATCAGCGACTCGCGGACCGAATCGGAGACCTCGAGCAGGATCTCGCCGTCGCGCTCGGCCTTGACGAGGTCCCAGACGATCATCCGTTCCTCGTAGGGCAGCGCCTCGAGGATGAACGCGACGTCGGCCGGGTGCAGGCGGTCGAGCCGCGAGCGCAGCTCGTTCAGGTGCTGGCGCTCGACCAGCTGCTCGACCAGTTCGTGGCGCTCGTCGGCTTCGCCGTGTCGCTGGCGGTGCGCGACTTCGAGCACGAGATTGTGACGGCGCAGCAACTCCTGCACCTCGGCGAGCGCGCGCGACGCCTCCTCCGGGTCGCGCGGGTGCGGAGCGGCAGGCGCTTCGACGGGGCGCTGCTCGGCTTCGTCAACCCGGATGTCGGCGTCTTGCTCGGCCATGGATCGCGCTTCAGGGGGGATCGACCGAACCCATCCAGCGGCCGACGATGGCGGCCCGTCGGGCAAGCGCCCCCGAGCCGCGATTGGCGTCATAGTAGCGCGGCCTCGGCAGCATTGCCGCCATCCGCGCTGCCTGCCATGGCGCCAGTTGCGCCGCCGACACGCCGTAGTGGTGCCGGGCGCCCGCTTCTGCGCCGAACACGCCGACTCCCCACTCGGCGACGTTCAGGTAGAGCTCGAGGATGCGCCGCTTGGTCATCACGGTCTCGATCATGTAGCTGATGACGACCTCCTGGGCCTTGCGCAGGTAGCTGCGCTCGCCCGACAGGAACAGGTTCTTCGCGAGCTGCATGGTGATCGTCGAGCCGCCGCGAACCACCCTTCCGCGCTGCAGGTTCTGCTCGAAGGCGCGCTCGATCGCGTCCCAGTCGACGCCGTCGTGGCCGGTGAACCTGGCGTCCTCTGCAGCGATCACCGCGCGCTTCAGGTGCGCCGAAATCTGCTCGTACGCAACCCAGCGGTGCTTCAGCTCGCGCCGCGGGTCGCTGCGGCGCAGCCGCTCCAGCTCCTGCGTCATGAAGCGCGTCGTTCCGGGGTCGAACTGGTTCCACCACAGCACGCGGGCAAAGTACCAGAGCTGCAGCGCCAGCACCGCGGTGACGACCAGCACCAGCACCCAGGCCGCGCCGCGCAGTGCACGCAGCCGGCGCTGCCGGGATGCGGATCGCGCCACTGCGACCTTCAGGCCGTTTCGGCCGCCAGTTCGGCGCGCAGGGCCTCGTAGACCGGGGCCGTCAGCGGCCGCACGCCGCGCCACACCAGGAAGGACTCGGCGGCCTGCTCGACCAGCATGCCGAGCCCGTCGGACACGCGCGCGCAGCCGGCCGCGCGCGCCTGCGCGACGAAGGCAGTGTCGCGCGGCGCGTAGAACATGTCGTACGCGAGCGCGGCCGCCGCGAACACCGCGTCGGCCACCGGCAGGCGCGCGCCGGAGATCCCGGACGAGGTCGCGTTGACGACCACGTCGAATCCGGCTTCGAGCAGCGCGAACTCGCAGGCCCGCAGTCGCGCGCGCAACGGCGCCGTCGGCGCTTCCCCGGACCTCGCCTCGTCCGGCGCGCGCCCCGCGAAGGCGTCGACGAGCCCGGCCGCCTTCGCCGGCGTGCGATTGGTGATCGTCAGCCGCGCGACGCCGGCATCGAGCAGCGGCCCGAGCACGCCGCGCGCGGCGCCGCCGGCGCCGAGGACCAGCACCGAGCGACCGGACAGCGCCAGCCCGAGCCGCGACTCGATGTCGCGCACCAGGCCGGCGCCGTCGGTGTTGTCGCCGAATGTCCCGTCCCGGTCGAAGCGCAGCGTATTGACCGCCCCCGCCCCCTGCGCACGGGGGCTGCGGCGGCGAACCCACGCGAACGCCTCGAGCTTGAACGGCACCGTGACGTTGAGCCCGCGGCCACCCTCGTCGCGAAACCGCTCGACCGTCGCCACGAAGCCGTCGAGAGGCGCGAGCAGTCGGCCGTATTCGATGTCCTGGCCGGTCTGCCGGGCGAAGCGGGAGTGGATCGACGGCGAGCGGCTGTGCGCCACCGGGTTGCCGACGACCGCGTAGCGATCGGTCATCGCCGCCTGGGATCGGGCGGGGGCGGGGGCACCGACGCCGTTTCCAGCGAGTCGTTGGTGAACGTCCAGGTGCGCACGATCTGCAGGATGTCGCCCTCGCGCGCCATCTCGGGCGTAAAGCGCTCGTATGGCGCGCCGGCGTAGACGATCTGCTTGATCGCGCGGTTGAGCACCTCGTGCCGCGACTTGCGGTTGATGATCACGTCGACGACATTGCCATGCTTGTCGATCTCGACGGTGATGATCAGCGAGTCGTAGATGCGGCCGCGCGCTTCCGGCGGATAACGCTCGGTGCCCAGGCGTTCGATGCGCGCCGCCCAGTCCTCGACGTAGCGCGCGTAGCTCACGCCCACCGCGTTGACGCCGTAGGTGAGCCGCTTCGGTCGCTTGTTGTAGTCGGAGATCTGCCGGTCGATCTGTGCCTGCAGCCGGGCGATGACGGTGTCGACTTCCTTCTCGTCCTCGCCATTGGCCGCGGCGCGCCGTTCGGCCGGCCGCTCGCCCTGCTCGACATACGCCTGCGGCCCGCGGGCGAGCGCGAGCAGCTTGCGTTGCTGGGCTTCGAGTTCGGCCAGTTTCTGCCGGCGCCGCACCAGGTCCTCGCCGTCGCGTGCCTGCACCTCGGCGGGCAGCGGCGAGCGGGCGCGACCGGTGTCGCGGTCGCCGCCGCCCTCCATGCTCACCTGCGCGGCGACCTCGGGCTTGAGCGGCTTCGCGTCGGTGCGCGCATTCAGGAGGATGACCTCGATCTGCGGGTCGATCGGCTTGAACTTCAACGGCGCGGGCGGCGTGAAGCGCAGCATCAGCACGACCGCGTGGAGCAGCACCGAGACGACGATCGCGAAGGCCAGCGGGTCGCGACGCCACAGCTCGGTGGGCGAGAAGCGGCGCGGCCAGGCGAGCAGGGTCGGTCTCATCGCGTGCGTTCGTCCCGCCCTCACGCCGCCTGCTCGGCCAGCGCATCCTCGCCGTCGCCGGCGTCCTCGGCTGCGGTGGCGTCGATCGCTGCCCCGAGTTCGACGAACCGGGCCTCGATCGACAGGTCCACTTCGTCGGTCGCCAGCAGCTCGACGACGATGCGACGTCCCGGCGCGATCGTCGGCAGGCCGGCGAGGCGGAAGTAGAGCGGCGCGTCGGCCAGCCGTACCAGGTCGTCGCGCACCGCGACTGCGTCGGCGCGGCGCAGGCCTTCCTGGCGGACCCAGCGCAGGCACCAGTAGCGCTCCATCCGCTGCTGGAACTCGAGGTACGCGGCATAGCGCGCCTCGAACGCACTGATGATCGAGAACAGCTCGGCGTCGTTCTGGCCGAACGGCGGCTTCTCGCCGGCGAGCACCGCCAGCAGCTGGCGCTGGTTCACCAGGTCGAGGTAGCGGCGCAGCGGCGACGTCGTCCACATGTATTGCTGCACGCCGAGCCCCAGGTGCGGCAGCGGATGCGTGCCTGTCTTCACGCGGCCGGCCTGCTGCGAGCGGTACACGCCGGGGACGCCGTGGTCCGCGAGCATCCGCGCCCACTCGCTGTTGGCGAGGATCATCATCTCGGCGACGATCCGGTCCAGCGGCGCGTCGCGGCGCCGCTGCACGATTCGCACGCGTTCGTCGCCGTCGGCGCGGTCGACGTAGAAATTGAAGTCGGAACGGAAGCGCGGCTCGGGCTTGCCGCGGACCCGCTCGCGCTCGGCCGCCAGCGCCAGCGTCAGCCGCCAGAGCACGCGCAGGGCCTCGCCGTGCGGGTGGCGGATCGGCGCCACGCCACCCAGCGTGTCTTCGTCCAGCGCATCCTCGCCGAGCGCGCCATCGAGCAGGTCGTGACGCATGTTGTCGACCACCCTCACCCGCTCGGCGCGCGAGAAGCGGGACACGACGCGTTCGCCCTGCGGATCGAGGTCGACGTACAACGACAGCGCAGGCACCGTGCGGCCCGCGTCGAGCGAGAACGACGCGATGACCTCGTCGGGCAGCATGGTCACTTTTTCGCCGGGCATGTAGATCGTCGACATGCGCTCTCGCGCCAGCGCGTCCAGCCCGC
>DAORSF010000195.1:0-5024 GCA_035443405.1 Burkholderiaceae bacterium
CGCAGGGCAGGCCGGTGTTCGTCGGCGACGCGAGCCGCGGCGAGCTGCTGCGCCGACTCGGACTCGACGAGGCGAGCGCGATCGTGCTGACGATGGATCACAGCTCCGCGGCGCTTCGCGCGGTGCAGAGCATCCGCCGCGAGTGGCCGAAGCTGGCGATCCTCGCGCGCGCCCGCGACGAGCGTCACGCGCTGGCGCTGCGCGAGGAGGGCGCCGACACGGTGATTCCCGAGGCGCTCGAGTCGGCACTGCAGCTCGCGGCACTGGCGCTGGCGCGTGCCGGGCTTCCCGGGGCGGTCCTGAGCGGGCTGCTCGAGCGCGAGCGCGAACAGCGGATCGCGTCGTTCCGCGGCGGACACGCCGCATGAAGAGCGGAGGACACGGGGCGTGACGGAAACCGGCGGCCGCGGTACGGCCTGGCACGCCATCGGCGTCGACGCGTTGCTGCAACGCTTCGACACCGACCGGCGGTGCGGATTGAGCGTGGCGACGGCGGCCGAGCGGCTGCACGAGCACGGGCCCAATGCGTTGCCGGCGCCGCCGCGAAAGCCACCTTGGCGACGGTTCGTCGAGCAGTTCCACGACGTGCTGATCTACGTCCTGCTGGCCGCGGCGCTCCTCACCGCAGTGCTCGGCCAGTGGATCGACGCCGGCGTCATCGTCGCGGTCGTGCTGGTCAACGCGGTGATCGGACTGATCCAGGAAGGCAAGGCGGAGCGATCGCTCGACGCGATCCGCGCGCTGCTGTCGCCGCGTGCGACGGTGCTGCGCGAAGGGCGCGCGCGCGAGGTGCCGGCGACCGAACTGGTGCCCGGCGACCTGGTGCTGCTGCAGTCGGGCGACAAGGTCGGTGCCGACCTGAGGCTGATCGAGGTGCGCTCGCTGCAGGTCGACGAATCGGCGCTGACCGGCGAGTCGCTGGCCGTGGCGAAGTCGATCGACGCCGTTCCGCCGGACACCGAGATCGGAGATCGCCACTGCATCGCGCACGCCGGCACCGTCGTGACGCACGGGCAAGCCGTCGGCGTCGTCGTGGCCACGGCGCGCGCGACCGAACTCGGGCGAATCGGCGCGCTGATGGCCTCGGTCGAGGCACTGCGTACGCCGCTGCTGGCCAAGCTCGAGACCTTCGGCCGCTGGCTCACTGTCGCGATCCTGCTGCTGGCGACGGCGACCTTCCTGATCGGCACGCTCGGCCGCGGTTTCGCACCGGAGCAGATGTTCATGGCGGCGGTCGGGCTGGCCGTGGCGGCGATTCCCGAGGGGCTGCCGGCCGCACTGACCATCGTGCTGGCGATCGGCGTGCAGCGGATGGCCCGGCGCAACGCGATCGTGCGCCGGCTGCCGGCCGTCGAGTCGCTGGGGTCGGTGACCGTGATCTGCTCGGACAAGACCGGCACGCTGACCCGCAACGAAATGACCGTGCGCCGCGTGTTGACCGCTTCGGGCGACTACGAGGTCGAGGGAACGGGCTACGCGCCGCGCGGCGGCTTTGCGGTCGGCGGCTGTCGCGCGGCGCCGGACGAGGTTCCGCTGCTCGCGGACATCGGCCGTGTCGCGGCATTGTGCAACGACAGCCGTCTCGTGGCCGTCGAAGGCCGCTGGGAGGTCGAGGGCGATCCGATGGAGGCCGCGCTCCTGTCGCTGGCGGCAAAGGCGGGGGTCGATGCTCACGAGGCCTCCGAGGACTGGCCTCGCGACGACGTGATCCCGTTCGAATCCGAGCACCGCTTCATGGCGACGCTGCACCACGACCACCACGGCCGCAGGCTGGTCCTGCTCAAGGGTGCGCCCGAGCGCGTGCTGGAACTGTGCGATCGCGAGCGCGACGATGCCGGCGCCGACCGTGCGATCGATCGCGACCGCTGGAGCGATCGTTCGCGCGACGTCGCAGCCGACGGCCACCGGCTGCTCGCGCTCGCACAGCGCGAGGCGGGCGACGACGAGTCGGCCCTGGGCTTCGACGAGGTCGAGCGCGGCGGCTTCGCGATGCTGGCGCTGGTCGGGATCTCGGACCCGCCGCGCGACGAGGCGATCGAGGCGATAGCGCGATGCCGGCAGGCCGGCATTCGCGTCAAGATGGTCACGGGGGACCATGCGCTCACCGCGCATGCGATCGGGCGAGCGCTCGGGCTGGGCGACGACCCGGAGGTGCTCACCGGTGCCGAACTCGAGGGCGTCGACGCGGCGGAGTGGCAACGCGTGGCCGATCGCGCGGCGATCTTCGCGCGCGTGAGCCCGGAGCACAAGCTGCGCCTGGTCGAGGCCTTGCAGGCACGCGGTGAACAGGTCGCGATGACCGGCGACGGCGTCAACGACGCGCCGGCGTTGCGGCGTGCCGATGTCGGGATCGCGATGGGCGCCAAGGGCACCGAGGCGGCCAAGGAAGCCTCCGAGATCGTGCTCGCCGACGACAACTTCGCGACGATCGCGCACGCGGTCGAAGAGGGGCGCGCCACCTACGAGAACCTGAAGAAGGTGATCGTCCATATGCTGCCGACCAACGGCGGCGAGGCAGCGATGATGCTGCTGCCGATCGTGTTCGGCGCGCAGGCGGTGCTGCCGATCACGCCGACGCAGATCCTGTGGGTCAACATGGTCTGCGTCGTGGCGTTGACGCTGTCGTTGGCGATGGAGCCGGTCGAGAGCGCGGTGATGCGACGTCCGCCGCGTCCACCCGGCGAGCGCCTGCTCTCGCGGATGCTGGTCTGGAGGCTGCTGCTGGTTTCCGTGCTGCTCGTCGTGGCCTCCTACGGCCTGTACCTGTACGAGCTGTCGAACGACGGCGATCTCGCCCGCGCGCGCACGGTCGCCGTCAATACGCTGGTGGCCGGCGAGGCGTTCTACCTGTTCAACTGCCGCCACCTCAGGGAACCGGTGCTGAACCTGGAAGGCCTGACCGGGAATCGCTGGGTGCTGGTGTCGGTCGGGGTGCTGGTGCTGCTGCAGGCCGCCTTCACCTACGCACCGCCGATGCAGGCCCTGTTCGGCACGGTCGGCCTGTCGGGAATCGAATGGCTGAGGATCGTCGGCGCCGGACTGGCCATCCTGCTGATCGTCGAGGCCGACAAGGCGGTCGTGCGGCGGCGCCGCCGCACGAAGGCGAAAGCGGCCTGACGGGACGCTGCGATGAACGAGACCTTTCACGTCATGACGGCGCTGATGCTGGTGGCCGCGCTGCTCGGCGCGCTGGCGCTGCAACTGCGGCAGCCGCTGATCGTCGCGTTCATCGTCACCGGCATCCTGGTCGGCCCCGCCGTGCTCGACTGGGTCCGCCCCGACGACCAGATCACCGCGCTGGCCGAGATCGGCGTGACCGTGCTGCTGTTCGCGGTCGGGCTGAAGCTGGACATGCAGCACGTGCGAACGCTCGGGCCGGTCGCCCTGGCCACGGGGATCGGTCAACTGGCGTTCACGATCCTGTTCGGCTACCTGATCGGCATCGGGCTGGGGATGGGCGCGCTGCAGGCGGTCTACGTCGCGGTGGCGCTGACCTTTTCGAGCACGATCATCATCGTCAAGCTGCTGTCGGACAAGCGCGAGCTGGATTCGCTGCACGGACGGATCGCGGTCGGCTTCCTGATCGTCCAGGACATCGCGGTGGTGATCGCGATGATGGTCGTCGGCTCGCTCGGCGGCGGGGGCGACGCGGGAGGATGGATCCTCGTGACCGCGTCGGTGGCCGCGAAGCTCGTGGTCGCCGTGCTGCTCGTGTTCGCGTTGATGCGATACCTGCTGCCGTGGCTCATGAAGATCGTCTCGCGGTCGCAGGAACTGCTGCTGATCTTCGCGATCGCGTGGGGCACGGCGCTCGCGGTTCTCGGCGAGGCCGCCGGTTTCAGCAAGGAAGTCGGAGCGTTCCTGGCCGGATTCTCGCTCGCATCGAGCGAGTACCGCGAATCGATCAGCGCGCGGCTGAGCGGCATCCGCGATTTCCTGCTGCTGTTCTTCTTCGTCGAGCTCGGCGCGCGGCTCGAGTTCGATGCGCTCGGCGCGCAGTTGTTCGAATCGGCGGTGTTCTCGGCCTTCGTTCTGATCGGCAATCCGCTGATCGTGATGGCGATCATGGGCTACATGGGATACCGGCAGCGCACGGGCTTTCTCGCCGGGCTCACGGTGGCGCAGATCAGCGAGTTCTCGATCGTTTTCGTCGCGATGGGGATGTCGCTGGGTCACGTCGACAACTCGGTGCTGAGCCTGATCACGCTGGTCGGGCTGGTCACCATCGCCGCATCGACCTACATGATCCTCTACTCGCAGGCGCTGTATGCCGCGATCGAACCGTGGCTGTCGGCCTTCGAGCGCAGGATTCCGTACCGCGAGCGCGAGTACGAGCGCGGCACGACCGGGAACGACGCGCCGCAGGTCATCGTGTACGGCCTGGGCCGCTACGGCAGTCGCCTGATGTCGAGGCTCGAGGGATACGGCGTGCGGGTACTGGGCGTCGATTTCGACCCGGAGGCGGTGCGCGACATGCGCCGGGCGGGACACGAGATCGCGTTCGGCGACGCCGAGGATCCGGAGTTCCCGCTCTCGCTGCCGCTGCGCCGCTGCCGTTGGGTGGTGAGCACGCTGGACGAGGATGACATCAACGCGGTGCTGATCGGCGCGTTGCGGCGCGCGGGATTCTCGGGCGACGTCGCAGCCGTCGCCCACCGACCCGACGAGGCCGGGCCGCTGCGGCGCGCCGGCGTGGCGCTGCTGCTCACGCCGTTTGCCGATGCGGCCGACTTCGCAGCCGATCGACTGCATGCCGCCCTTTCCGCTTCGGAGGACTGACATGGACAAGCCTGGCTCGATCCTGGTCGCCACGGACTTTTCGCGCGACGCCGCACTCGCCGCATCTCGTGCGGTGGCGCTCGCCGGCGAGCTCGGCGTCGACGACGTGCGGCTGCTGCACGTCGTCGACGCGCCGTGGCTCGGCACGCTGCAACAGTGGTTCGGGCTTGCCGAGTCGTCGCGACAGGGCCTGGTCGACGAGGCGGAGCGCTCGATGGCGGGACTGGTCTCGGCGATCGAGGCCG
>DAORSF010000196.1:0-4977 GCA_035443405.1 Burkholderiaceae bacterium
CTCGACGCGCGCCGCGCGATGGCGATCGGCACCGCCGGCTACACCGCGATGCTGTGCGTGATGATGCTCGAACGGCAGGGCGTCGCGCCGGCCGACGGCGAGATCCTCGTCACCGGCGCGGCGGGCGGCGTAGGCAGCGTGGCGATCGCGCTGCTCGCGCGACTGGGGTTTCGCGTCGTGGCGTCCACCGGTCGCGCGAGCGAGTCCGACTACCTGCGCGCGCTCGGTGCCGCCGAGGTGATCGACCGCGCAACGCTGTCGGCGCCGGGCAAGCCGCTGCAGAAGGAGCGCTGGGCCGGCGTCGTCGACGCGGTCGGCTCGCACACGCTCGCCAATGCGTGCGCGCAGACGAAGTACCGCGGCACCGTCGCCGCCTGCGGGCTCGCGCAGGGCATGGACTTCCCGGCCTCGGTGGCGCCCTTCATCCTGCGCGGCGTCAGGCTGATCGGCGTCGACTCGGTGATGTGCCCGCTCGAGGACCGGCGCGAGGCCTGGGACCGCCTGGCACGCGAACTCGACCCCGTGCAGCTCGAGCGCATCACCACGGTCGTCGGCCTCGACGACGCATTGCGGCTCGCCCCCGAGATGCTCGCCGGCAAGGTTCGCGGGCGCGTCGCGGTCGACGTGAACCGGTGAGCGGCCCGAAGCAGCGGGTCGCGCGACGCTCACCGGCGGCCGGCGCCACGGCACGGAAGGCGCGTCGGACGGCGGCGCAACCCGCCGGCAACGAAGCGATCTCGTACCGCGTCGTCGCGATCGATCCGCACGCGCACCTGTTCGAAGTCACGGTGACGATCGCCGAGCCCGATCCGGGCGGCCAGCGGCTGGCGCTGCCGGCGTGGATCCCGGGCAGCTACATGATCCGGGAGTTCGCGCGGCACGTCGTATCGATCTCCGCGCGCAGCGCGGGGCGCGCAGTGCGCCTGCGCAAGCTCGACAAGCACGGCTGGCAGGCGGCGCGTTGCGACGGGCCGCTGGCGATCGTCTGCACCGTCTACGCCTGGGACCTCTCGGTGCGCGCCGCGCATCTCGACGCGACGCACGGATTCTTCAACGGCACCAGCGTCTTCCTGCGCGTGATCGGACAGGACGACCGGCCCTGCGAGGTGCTGATCGATCCGCCGCCCGGCGACGCGTACGCGGACTGGCGCGTCGCGACCACGCTGCCCGAGGCCGGCGCGCGTCGCCACGGCTTCGGTCGATACCGGGCGGCCGACTACGACGAGCTCGTCGACCATCCGGTGGAGATGGGTCGCTTCACGCTCGCTCGCTTCGAGGCCGGCGGCGCGCGGCACGAAATCGCGATCACCGGCCGGCACGACGCCGACACCGAACGGCTCGGGCGCGACCTGGCGCGCATCTGCGCCGAGCAGGTCCGCCTGTTCGAACCGCGAACGCGCCGCGCGCCGGTCGATCGCTACCTGTTCATGGTGACGGCGGTCGGCGACGGCTACGGCGGGCTCGAGCACCGTTCGAGCACCGCGCTGATCTGCTCGCGCAACGACCTGCCATGGCGCGGCCAACGGGGCGTGCCCGAGGGCTACCGGACCTTCCTCGGACTGGCGAGCCACGAGTACTTCCACACCTGGAACGTCAAGCGGATCAAGCCCGCCGCGTTCGCGCGGCTGGACCTGCAGCAGGAGAACTACACGCAGCTGCTGTGGGTGTTCGAGGGCTTCACGTCGTACTACGACGACCTGATGCTGGTGCGCTCGGGAGTGATCGACCGCGATGCCTACCTCGCGACACTGGCGAAGGCGATCTCGGGCGTGATGCGAGGGCCGGGCCGTCGGGTCCAGAGCGTGGCCGACTCCAGCTTCGACGCCTGGATCAAGTACTACCGCCAGGACGAGAACTCCCCGAACGCCGTCGCGAGCTACTACGCGAAGGGGGCGCTGGTCGCGCTGTCGCTGGACCTCACGATCCGCGCGCGCACCGCCGGGCGACGCTCGCTCGACGACGCAATGCGGCTGATGTGGCGACGCTACGGGCGCAACTTCTTCGCCGAGCGCAGCGGCCTGGCCGAGGACGAGTTCCCGCGCCTGCTCGAGGAGGCGGTCGGGCTGAGGCTCGACGCGCAGATCCGCAGCTGGGCCTACGGCACCGCGGAGCTGCCGCTCGCGCCTTTGCTGAAGGGCTTCGGCGTGCGCCTGGCGTTCGGCGCCGGTGACCAGGGCTCGACGTCGCTCGGCGCGAAGCTGGCGACGCGCGACGGCCAGCTGTCGATCGCAGTCGCCTATTCCGGGCAGGCCGCGCAGCGCGCCGGCCTTTCGGCCGGCGACGCGCTGGTTGCCGTCGACGGGCTGAAGGTCGACGAGGGCTCGCTGAAGGCGCTGCTCGCCCGCCGGCGCCCCGGAGATCGCCTGAGGGTGCACGCGTTCCGCCGCGACGAACTGCTCGAATGCGAGCTCGAGCTCGACGCGCCGCCTGCGGTCGAGGCGACGCTGAAGCTGGCGCCGAAGCCCGGGGCCCGCACTGCGCGGCTGCTGTCGCAGTGGCTCGGCCGCGAGCGCCGGGCGCGACCGGCCTGAGCGGCCCGTCGCGGCCGCGACCGCACGGGCGCGACCGCGCGCGCACGCGCTCAGGCGAACAGCGCCGCCAGCGCCTCGCCGGGCTCGGCAGCGCGCATGAATGCCTCGCCGACCAGGAACGCGTTCACGCCCGCCAGCCGCATCGTCGCGACGTCGGCGGCACCGAGGATCCCGCTCTCGGTCACCACCAGCCGCTCGCCCGGAATCCGCGGCAGCAGCGCCAGCGTCGTGTCGAGCGACACGACGAAGCTGCGCAGGTTGCGGTTGTTGACGCCGAGCAGCGGCGTCTTCAGCGCCAGTGCCCGTTCGAGTTCCGCCGCGTCGTGCACCTCGACCAGAACGTCCATCGACAGTGCGTGCGCGATCGCCTCGAACTCCGCCAGCCGGGCGTCGTCGAGCGCCGCGACGATCAGCAGGATGCAGTCGGCGCCGTGCGCGCGCGCTTCGTAGACCTGGTACTCGTCGACGACGAAATCCTTGCGAAGGACCGGCAGCGTGCAGGCGGCGCGCGCGGCGCGCAAGTCTGCGAGCGAGCCGCGGAAGAAGCGCTCGTCCGTCAGCACCGACAGGCACGCCGCGCCGTGCGCCGCGTAGCTCGCGGCGATCGACGGCGGGTCGAAGGGATCGCGAAGCAGGCCCTTGCTCGGGCTGGCCCTCTTGATCTCGGCGATCACCGCGGCGCGCCCGGCCTCGACCTTCCCGCGCAGCGCGCGCTCGAAGCCGCGGACGGGCTGCCCGGCGCCGGCTTCGTCGGCCGCGTCGCGCAACCGCGCGAGCGGGCGCAGCCGGCGCGCCGCCGCGACCTCCTCGTGCTTGACCGCGACGATGCGGGCCAGGATGTCGTCAGGCATTGGCGGACGCCGCACAGCGCTGCGTGAACTGCACGAACCGGTCGAGCTTCTCGCGCGCTGCGCCCGACGCGATCGTCTCGCGCGCCAGCGCGATGCCGGCCCCGATCGAGTCGACCACGTCCGCGGCGTAGAGCGCGGCCCCGGCGTTCAGCGTCACGATCTCGCGCGGCGTGCCTGGCTGGTTCGACAACGCCTCGATCACCATCTCCTTCGACTCCAGCGCGTCGGCGACACGCAGGCCGCGGTTGCTGATCATCGACAGCCCGAAGTCCTCGGGATGGATCTCGTATTCGTCGATCTCGCCGTTCTTCAGTTCGCCGACCATCGTCGCCGCACCCAGCGAGACCTCGTCCATGCCGTCCTTGCCCCAGACGACGAGCGCGTGGTTCGCGCCGAGCCGCTGCATCACGCGCACCTGGATGCCGACCAGGTCGGGGTGGAAAACCCCCATCAGGATGTTCGGCGCGCCGGCCGGGTTGGTCAACGGGCCGAGGATGTTGAAGATCGTGCGCACGCCGAGCTCGCGGCGCACCGGCGCGACGTTCTTCATCGCCGGGTGATGGTTGGGCGCGAACATGAAGCCAACCCCGGTCGCGCGGATGCACTCGGCCACCTGCTCGGCGCTCAGCATGATGTTGGCGCCGAGCGCCTCGAGCACGTCGGCGGCGCCCGACTTCGACGACACGCCGCGGTTGCCGTGCTTGGCCACCGTGGCGCCGGCCGCGGCCGCGACGAAGGTCGATGCAGTCGAGATGTTGAAGGTGTGCGAGCCGTCGCCGCCGGTGCCCACCACGTCGACGAAGTGCCGGCCGCCGTCGACCTCGACCTTGTTGGCGAACTCGCGCATCACCTGCGCCGCGGCGCTGATCTCGCCGATGGTCTCCTTCTTCACGCGCAGGCCCATCAGGATCGCCGCCATCATCGTCGGTGACATCTCGCCGCTCATGATCTGGCGCATGATCTTCAGCATTTCGTCGTGAAAGATCTCGCGATGCTCGATGCAGCGGGTCAGCGCTTCCTGCGCGGTGATCGTCATGTCAGTTCTCCAGGAAATTCCGCAACAGCGCGTGGCCGTGCTCGGTGAGGATCGATTCGGGATGGAACTGCACGCCCTCGACGCGCAGCTCGCGGTGGCGAAGGCCCATGATCTCGCCGTCGTCGGTCCAGGCGGTGACATCGAGGCAGCCGGGAAGCGTCTCGCGTTCGACCGCCAGCGAGTGATAACGGATCGCGGTGAACGGGTCGGGCAGGCCGCGGAAGACGCCGCGCCCCGAGTGGTGGATCGCCGAGGTCTTGCCGTGCATCACGTGCTTCGCACGCACTACGCGGCCGCCGAACGCCGCGCCGATCGACTGGTGGCCCAGGCACACGCCGAGGATCGGGATGCTGCCAGCGAAGCGGCGGATCGCCGGCAACGAGATGCCCGCCTCGTTCGGCGTGCACGGCCCCGGCGAGATCACGATCCTCTCCGGTGCGAGCGCCGCGATCCCGTCGAGCGAGATCGCGTCGTTGCGCACCGTGCGCACGTCCTCGCCGAGCTCGCCGAAGTACTGCACCAGGTTCCAGGTGAAGCTGTCGTAGTTGTCGATCATCAG
>DAORSF010000197.1:0-4941 GCA_035443405.1 Burkholderiaceae bacterium
ATCCGGCGTTCTCGGTGCGCAACCCGAACCGCGTTCGCGCGCTGGTCGGCAGCTTTTGCAACGGCAACCTCGCCGAATTCCACGCAGCTGATGGTTCGGGATACGAGTTCTGGCGTGAGCAGGTGCTGGCCATCGACGCGATCAACCCGCAAGTGGCGGCGCGGCTGGCACGAGCGCTCGACCGCTGGCGCAAGTTCACGCCCGAGCGCCAGGGGGCGATGCGGCGCGCGCTCGAGCAGGTCGCAGCCCACGAGCCGCTGTCGACCGACGTGCGCGAGATCGTCGGCAAGGCGCTCGCCGCCTGAATACCTCGTTCAGACAGGAGTTCAAATGGCGTCCCGCATCAGCCTCACGCAGTACCTGGTCGAGAAGCAGCGCGAAAAGGGCCTGATCACGGCCGAGTTGCGCCTGCTGCTCGAAGTCGTCGCGCGTACCTGCAAGCGGATCGGCTACGCCGTGTCGCGCGGCGCGATCGACGGCGTGCTCGGCGACGCCGGCTCGTCGAACGTGCAGGGCGAGGCGCAGAAGAAGCTCGACGTGATCGCCAACGAGGCGCTGCTCGAGGCCAACGAGTGGGGCGGCAACCTGGCCGCGATGGCCTCCGAGGAGATGAACGAACTGTACCCGATCCCACACCGCTACCCGAAGGGCCAGTTCCTGCTGCTGTACGACCCGCTCGACGGCTCGTCGAACATCGACGTCGACGTTTCGGTCGGAACGATCTTCTCGGTGCTGCGCGCCCCCGACGGCGTGCTCGATCCGCGCGAGGAGCACTTCCTGCAGCCCGGCGCGCGGCAGGTCGCCGCCGGCTACGCGGTCTACGGACCGTCGACGCTTCTGGTGCTGACCGTCGGCGACGGCGTCGCGTGCTTCACGCTCGACAAGGAGATCGGCAGCTGGTGGCTAACCGTCGAGCGGATGCGGATCCCGGAGCAAACGCGCGAGTTCGCGATCAACGCGTCGAATGCGCGCCACTGGCAGCCGCCGGTGAAGCGCTACATCGACGAGTTGCTCGCCGGGCGCGACGGCCCGCGCGGCGTCGACTTCAACATGCGCTGGGTGGCGTCGATGGTGGCCGACGTGCACCGGATCCTGTGCCGCGGCGGCATCTTCCTGTACCCGCGCGACAGCCGCGACCCGGACAGGCCGGGCAAGCTGCGGCTCATGTACGAGGCCAACCCGATGTCGTTCATCGTCGAGCAGGCCGGCGGCGCGGCGACCAACGGGCACCAGCGCATTCTCGAGATCGTGCCGACGAAGCTGCACGAGCGGGTGGCAGTGATCCTCGGCTCGAAGGACGAGGTCGAGCGCGTCACGTCGTACCACCGCGACGCCGGCTGACGAACTGCACGGCTGCCCGTCGGCGCGGGCAAAGGCGTGGGCCGCTCGCCGCCGGTGCGCCGTGCGGAGCGACTGCAACGCCTTTGGTGCCACCGTTGAGGTATGAGGGGCGACTGCATCGGTCGTCGCGAGCACCGCCCGCGTGTCTGCTCCGAGCACCGACGACGTTCCGTGGCGGCAGGCGACGGCTGGCCGGGCGCGGCCCGTGGGCGCCCTGCGGGCCGGCGCGATGTCGGCGGCGCCGAGCAGCGCAGCCTCGGGGTCGGCGCGCGAAGCGCGCTTCGTACTTCTGACTTGCGGCGCCTTGTCTGAACGAAGCGAGCGCAGCGAGCGAAGTGAGTTGCGCCGCACGACCCCGAGACGAGCAGCGCAGGGAAGTCGGTGCGCAGCACCGACCGCCGCCGTCGCGCGGGCCCGCAGGGCGCCCACGGGCCGCGCCCGGCCAGCCGCCGCCTGCCGCGACGCGCGCCGAGTCGAAACCGAAGGACCGGCGACGTCAGTCGAGCGGCCGCCAGACGCGCTTGAGCGCCGGGTCGTCGTCGTCGGTCTCGATGCGAAAGCCGAGCGCGCGCATCAGCCCGATCATCGGCGCGTTGATCGCGAGCACGAAGCCCTCGATCCGCTTCAGCCCCTTGTCGCGCGCCGCGCCGATGATCGCCTGCATCAGCGTCGTCCCCAGCCCCTGGCCGTGGAAGCGGTCGGCGATCGCGATCGCGAACTCGCAGGTCTCGCGGTCGGGATTGAGCAGGTAGCGCACGACGCCGATGATCGTCTCGTCGCCGGCCTCGGCGTTGGTCGCCCCCGGTCCGATCGACGCGACCAGCGCGAGTTCGCGGTCGTAGTCGATCTGCGTGTAGCGCGCGAGCATCCTCGGCGTGAGCTCGGTCAAGGTCGAGATGAAGCGGAAGTAGCGGGATTGTTCCGACAGCCCGCGCACGAAGCGCTGCAGGCGCTCGCCGTCCTCGGCCCGGATCGGACGGATCGTGTACCCGCGCCCGTCGCGCAGCGCGCGCTCGCCGACCATGTGCGCCGGGTAAGGCATGATCGCCATGTGCCCGTGGCGCGGCCCGCCTGACGCGTCGCCGGGCGCCCACGCGCGCGGCGTCCCGAGATCGAGCACGATCCGCCCGTCGACGGCGACGACCCCGCCACCGTCGGCGATGATCGGGTTGATGTCCAACTCGGCGATCTGCGGCAGCTCGCACACCATTTCCGAGACGCGCACGAGCACGCCCACCAGCGCATCGACATCGATCGCCGGCCCGCCGCGGAACTCGCCCAGCGTCTGCGCCACCCTCGTGCGCGCGATCATGCTGCGCGCGAGGAAGTCGTTGAGCGGCGGGAACTCCAGCGTGGTGTCGCGAACCACCTCGACCCGCGTGCCGCCCGTGCCGAAAGCGATCACGGGCCCGAAGAGCCGGTCGCGGAACACTCCGACGTAGAGCTCGCGACCGTGACGGCCCGACTTCATCGCCTGCAGCGTGACGCCCTCGACGCGCGCGTCGGGGCGCGCCGACCCGACCGACTTCACGATCTCGGCGAACTGGCGGCGGACTTCGGTCGCGTTGCGCACGTTGAGCATCACGCCGCCGACGTCGCTCTTGTGCGGCACGTCGGCCGAACTGACCTTCATCGCCACCGGGTAACCGACCTGCGCGGCGAGCCGCACCGCCTCGTCCGCGTCCCGCGCCAAAACGGTCCGGTTGACCGGAACGTGGAACGCCGCCAGCAGCGCCTTCGACTCGAGCTCGGTCATCACGTCGCGCCCGGCGGCGAACGCGGCGTCGAGCACGCGATGCGCCGCGTCGAGGTCGGGCGCCTCCCTCTCCGACAGCGAGCTCGGCACCTGCTGCAACAGCATCTGGTTCTGGTAGAAGGTCGCAACCGTCGAGAAGGCGTCGACCGCCGCCTCCGGCGTACGGAACACCGGCACCCCGGCCGCGTCGAGGCGGGCACGCAGTGCGCGGGTCGAACTGTCGCCGAGCCAGCAGGCGAACAGCGGCTTGACCAGCGTGCGCGCGATCGACGCGACGCGATCGGTGATCGCTTCGGCCGGGACGCCGGCGTACGGCGTCATCATCGCCAGCATCGCGTCGCATTCCGGGTCGTAGGCGATCGACTCGATCGCGGCCGCGTATGCGCCGGCATCGGCCGACATGCCGAGGTTCAGCGGATTGGCGACCTCGACGCCCGGCAGCGCATCGCCGAGCCGGCGAAGCGTCGGCGTCGTGAACGGTGACAGGCGGATGTTCTGGAAGAAGGCCTGGTCCGCCGCCAGCACTGCCGGGCCGTTGCCGTTCGAGATCACCGCCAGCCGCTTGCCGATCGGCCAGTTGCGCGACGCGAGGTAGCGCACGGCAGTGAAAAGCTGCGTGAACAGGCGAACCTGCACCGCGCCGGCGCGCCGCAGAGCCGCCGTGTAGACCGCATCGCCGCCGACCAGCGCGCCCGAGTGCGTCCTCGCGCCGGGCCGGGCGACGGCATCGCGTCCGCCCTTGAGCACCACGACCGGCTTGACCGTGGCCAGCGCGCGCAGTGCGCTCATGAAGCTGCGCGAGTCGCGCACCGCCTCGAGATAGACGACCACCGCCCGCGTCGCCATGTCGCTGGCGAGGAAATCGAGCACCTGCGCGACGTCGACATCGGCCTCGGCTCCGAGCGACGCGACGAGGGAGAAGCCGATCGTGCTCTCGCCGGCCCAGTCGAGTACCGCTGCACTCAGCACACCCGATTGCGAGACCAGCGCGACATTGCCGGCGGGCGGCAGTGCGCCCATTCGCCCGGCGTTCAGCAGGCGCGCCGGGCGCGCAAAGCCCATGGTCGCGGGCCCGAGCAGCCGGATGCGCGAGTCGCGCGCGATCGCCGCCAGTTCGCTCGCCCGCCGCGACGTCGCGTACTGCGACAACACCACGGCGCAGCGCGCACGCAGCGTCGCCGCGGCCCGCATCGCGTCGAGCTCCCGCGACGCGTCGACCGCGATCAGCGCCAGATCGCAGCCCTGCTGCGCCGCGTCGTCGTCGAGCGGCTCGCCGAGCGCCACCCTGCGCCGCTGCACCTTCGCTTCGGCGAGCTGGCTTGCGAGCTCCGCGATCCAGCCGCCCGGCTCGCCAGGCTCGACGATCAGTGCGACCGTCGACGGGTCGAACAGCGTGGCCAGTTCGTGCAGGTGCTGCATCGCCCGGCCCGGACGTCAATCGAGCAGCAACAGCGCCCGCAGGTGCAGCTCGACGCAGCGCGCGAGCGCAGGCAGATGGTAGCCGCCCTCGAGCGTCGAGACGATGCGTCCGTCGCACGCGTCGTCGGCGAATCGCGCGATCTCGCGACTCACCCACGCATAGTCCTCGTCGCGCCAGCCGAGATGGCTCATGTCGTCTTCGCGATGCGCGTCGAATCCCGCGGAGACGAACAGCATCTGCGGCGCAAACGCGCGCAGTGCCGGCAACCAGCGGTCGCTGACCGCCGCGCGCAACTGCGCGCCATCGCTGTACGGCGGCAGCCCGACGTTGCACATGTTGGGCCCGCGCGCTTCTTCGCCGTTGAACGGGTAGAGCCGCGTCTGGAACGTCGACACCATCAGCACGCGGTCGTCGCCGGCCAGGA
>DAORSF010000198.1:0-4930 GCA_035443405.1 Burkholderiaceae bacterium
CGGGGTGCTCGAAGCGGATGCGCTGCAGCGCGTCGTGCAACTCGATGTCGACGCCGAGATCATACGAGTTGAGCTTGAGCTTGTAGCCGGGCTGGATGCCGGCATCCTCGTCGATGTCGATCGTCAGCGTGGCGACCGGGCCGTCGAAGGACAGCTTCAGGTGGCGATATTTCGAAGGATCGGTCTGGTAGTCGACCCTGGGGGATTCGCTCATGCGGCGCTCCTCGTGGTGAGGGGGAATCGGACCCGGGGGTCGGCCCCCGAAACAGGAACTATATTGCCGAATTGATGCAAGTCAATGCATAATGATGCATACTTCTGCCGGCGTCAAGCCCCGCCGCGCGATCGCAGGGGCTTTCCAACCAGGGAATCGAAACCATGACCCGACTGCTCGACAACCATCTCGCCGGCCGTTGGCAAGCAGGCAGCGGCGCCGGCACGCCGCTGTTCGACCCGGTGCTCGGCACTGAACTCGTCCGCGTGTCGGGCGCCGGGCTCGACCTCGCCGAGGGCTTCGCGTTCGCGCGCACGAGGGGCGGCGCCGCGTTGCGCGCGCTCACCTATGCCGAACGCTCGGCACAGCTTGCACGCATCGCCGAGGTGCTGCAAGGCCAGCGCGACGCCTACTACGACATTGCGCTGCAGAACTCGGGCACCACCCGCAACGATTCGGCGGTCGACATCGACGGCGCGATCTTCACGCTGTCGCAGTACGCGAAGTGGGGCGCGAAGCTCGGCGCGGCGCGCTGGCTCGCCGACGGCGAGCTCGTGAAGCTGGGCAAGGACGGCGCGTTCCAGTCCGGCCACTTCCTCACCCCGCAGCGCGGCATGGCGCTGTTCATCAACGCCTTCAACTTCCCCGCGTGGGGTCTCTGGGAGAAGGCCGCGCCGGCGCTGCTGTCGGGCGTGCCGGTGGTCGTCAAGCCGGCGACTGCCACCGCCTGGCTGACGCAGAGGATGGTCGCCGACGTGATCGACGCCGGCGTGCTGCCGGCCGGCGCGCTGTCGATCGTCTGCGGGCGATCCGACGGACTGATCGACGCGCTCGAGCCTTTCGACCTGGTCTCGTTCACCGGTTCGGCGGACACCGCGCGCGCGATCTGCGGTCACGAGATCGTCCTGCGCCACGCGATCCGCGTGAACGCCGAGACCGACAGCCTGAACAGCGCGCTGCTGGGCCCCGACGCGACGCCGGGCAGCGAGGCGTTCGCGCTGATGGTCAAGGAGGTGGTGCGCGAGATGACGGTCAAGTCGGGGCAGAAGTGCACCGCGATCCGCCGCGTGCTGGTGCCGCAGGCACATGCAGCCGCGGCGACCGACGCGATCGCTGCGGCGCTGGCCGCGGTGAAGGTCGGCAACCCGCGCAACGAGTCGGTGCGCATGGGCGCGCTCGCGAGCCGCGCGCAGCGGGCGGCGGTGCGCGACGGACTCGGCGTCCTCGGCGGCGAAGCCACGCTCGCGTGGGCCGGCGACGAATCGGAATTTGTCGACGTGGACCCGGCGGTAGCCGCCTGCGTGATGCCGCACCTGTTCCGGGTCGACGACGGCGACGCATCGAAGCTGGTGCACGACGTCGAGGTGTTCGGGCCGGTCGCGACGGTCGTGCCCTACCGCGATCCCGAGCACGCGTACCGGCTCGCGCGCCGCGGCTACGGCTCGCTGGTTGCGTCGGTGTTCAGCGACGACGCCGAATTCATCGCGCGCGCCGCGATCGAGATGGCGCACGCCCACGGCAGGCTGCACGTGGTCACGCCGGCGGTCGGCAAGGTGCACACCGGCCACGGCAACGTGATGCCGATGTCCCTGCACGGCGGCCCCGGGCGCGCCGGCGGCGGCGAGGAGCTCGGCGGGCTGCGCGCGCTCGGCTTCTACCACCAGCGCAGCGCGGTGCAGGCGCCGGCCGACGTGCTGGCGAAGCTGGTCGAGGGCGCGGCGCCGTGGCAGGGCGGCGCGGGCTGAAGGGCCCGCGGCGAACCCGACCGCCACGCCACGCCGGCGCAACGACACGGAATCCGTGTTACACTGATTTCGTGTCGTTGCGCCGCGGGGACGCTGCGGGGAGGATGGGCTTTGAAGAACGTCACCATCACGGTCGACGAGAAGACCGCCGCATGGGTGCGCGTCACGGCGGCGCGCGAGGACAAGAGCGTCTCGCGCTACATCGCGGAGTTGCTCGAGAAGCGGATGCGCGAGTCGCGCGACTATGCGAACGCGATGCGCCGCTTCCTGGACCGTCGGCCGACTCGCATCAACGCCGCAGGGTCGAAGCTTCCGGCGCGTGACGAACTCCATGACCGCGCCGGTCTTCGTTGACGCCAACGTCCTCGTGTACGCGCGCGACGCGGGCGACGCGACGCGCCAGCCGCGAGCCCAGTCGTGGCTCGAATGGTTGTGGCGCGAACAACTCGGTCGCACCAGCATGCAGGTGCTCTCGGAGTACTACGTGACCGTCACGCGCAAGCTCAGGCCTGGCCTTCCGGCGGAGCAAGCCTGGGACGACGTCGAAGCGCTGATGCACTGGAGTCCGCAGCCGATCGATCGCGCCACGATGGCGCGCGCGCGCACGATCGAGGTTCGGCATCGGCTGAGCTGGTGGGATGCGCTCGTCGTCTCCGCAGCGCGCGAGCAGGGCTGTGCAGTGTTGCTCACCGAAGACCTGCAGGACGGCGCGCTGGTCGACGGCGTCAGGATCCGCAACCCGTTCACGCACTCGATCGAGGAGCACGCGGCCGAGCCCTACGGCGGGCCCGACGGAAGGCCGCCCACCCTGCGGGGAATTCGGCCGGGTCGCAGGCAGGTCGCCCGCTGACCGGGTACGGGATAAACTGGACGGCCCCACCCGAAGAGGCCGGCCATGACCAACCACGTCTACAAGCACATCGAGATCACCGGCTCGGCGAAGACCGGCACCGACGACGCGATCCGCAATGCGCTCGCCAAGGCGCACGAGTCGATCCGCAACATCCAGTGGTTTCGCGTCGTCGAGACGCGCGGCCACGTGGTCGACGGCAAGGTCGCGCACTGGCAGGTGACGATCAATGTCGGCTTCACGCTGGACTGACGGGAAGACGCACGCGCGAGGCGCGCCGCCGGTCCGGCTTCGTCGCGGCGGACGGCCGGCGATTCGTCGCCGCGGCCCGCTGATCGCGAACGCGATCGCGCTGCTCGCTGCGGGCGCGCTGCACGGCGCGGTCGCAGCGCAGGCCGCCGAGGCGAACGGCGTGACCGACGCCGAGGCGCGCTACCGCCAGGAGCGCGAGCGCTGCGAGCGCATCGAGCCACCCGCGGATCGCGCGACCTGCGTCAGAGAAGCGGCCGCGGCGCGCGCCGAGGCGCGGCACGGACGCCTCGCCGACCGTCCCGACGACCCGATTCGTTACATCGAGAACGCGCTCAAGCGCTGCGAGCCGCTGCCGCCCGGCGAGCGCGCCGACTGCGAGTACCGTGTGCGCGGCGGCGGCACCGCCCGCGGAAGCGTCGAAGCCGGCGGAATCTATCGCGAGACGGTCACGCGCGAGATTCCCGCGCCGACTGTCGAGCCCGCGCAGGGCAGCGTCGCGCCGCGCGCGCCATCCGCGCCAGACGCGAATCGCTGATCCCGCCGGCCGCGCCGGACGGCTCCGCGCGCGCCGCCTGCAATCCACGGCCGGATACGAGTTCTGCTGTTCTCAGGAGGTTGCACCATGCATTCACCCGCCGAAGACTACGCCGAGGTGCTATCGGGCCGGCACGAGCCGCCGTGCCTTTCCGTGTACCAGCCGACGCACCGACGCCACCCCGACAACCAGCAAGATCCAATCCGCTTTCGCAACCTGACGAAGGCGCTGGCCGAATCTCTGCAGCGCAAGTATCCGGCGCGCGAAACCGCGCCGCTGCTGGCGCCGTTCGAGAAATTGGCTGCCGATCGCGAGTTCTGGAATCACACCCTGGACGGACTGGCCGTTCTCGCGGCGCCGGGCTTCTTTCGCGCTTACCGGCTGCAGCGGCCAGTGGCCGAACTGGCCGTGGTGGCCGACAGTTTCCACACCAAGCCGCTGCTGCGCATCCTGCAGTCGGCCGATCGCTATCACATCCTCGGACTCAATCGGCACGAGGCAACGCTCTTCGAGGGCAACCGGGACACGATCGACGAGATCGACCTGGCCATCGACGCGGCGGCGCCGCCGGCGGAACGCGAGCGCGCCACGCGGGTATACGGCTCGGGCGCACTGGGCGCGACCACGCGGCATGGCACGGACGTGAAACAGGCGGCGCGGGACAACGAGACCGAGCGCTTCTTCCGCACGGTCGATGCCAACGTGCTCGAGCACTACTCGCGCCCCACGGGCCTGCCGCTGCTGCTGGCAGCGCTGCCCGAACATCATCACCAGTTCCGCGGCATCAGCCGCAATCCAATGCTGGCGGCCCAGGCGATCGACCTGCATCCGGACGATCTCTCGCTCGAGCAACTGCGCACGCGGGCGTGGCAACTCGTCGAGCCGTGGTACCTCGCGCGGCTCTCCGGCCTGGTCGACAGATTCGAGGCGGCCAGGGCGAAGCAGCTCGGCAGCGACGACCTCGCCGATGTCGCCAAGGCCGCGGCCGCCGGCCAGGTCGCCACGCTGCTGATCGAAGCCGACCGCATCGTTCCGGGCCGTTTCGACGCCGGCGACGGCAGCATCGTGGAGGGCGACCTCGGCAATCCCGAGCTCGATGACCTGCTCGACGACATCGGCGAGCGGGTCATCGCGACCGGCGGCGAAGTCGTGATCGTGCCTTCGGCACGCATGCCGTCGCGCACCGGGCTGGCGGCCACCTACCGATTCCAGGCCTGACGCAAACCCACGCGGCTTCGAGGGCGTCGCCGCGCGGCGAGGCCGGGTCGCCGCGTCAGACGAACATCGTCGCCGGGCACTCGAGGTAGCCGCGCAGCGCCTGCACGAACTCGGCG
>DAORSF010000199.1:0-4921 GCA_035443405.1 Burkholderiaceae bacterium
GCAGGATCGAGATGTTGCCGTCGCCGGACTCGAGCTGCGCCAGGTAACGTTCGGAAAGCCCCGACGACTCGGACAGGCGGCGGCGCGTCAGGCCCGCTTCGTCGCGCCGATCGCGGACCCGCCGGCCGAGCGCCGCCAGGAAGCCTGCCTCGTCCGGTGATTTGCCCAGGGTTGGCGATGCCATGCAAGATACAGCCGTGAATCGCAACGACTTGCAATATAACTCATGAGCGCCCGCGGTGACGACCGGTCTCGAACGGTCCTGGTCGAAGGCAGCCGGCTCGAGTGCCGACTGGTCGGCGAGCCCGGCGGCGCGTCGCCGGCGCTGGTATTCCTGCACGAAGGGCTCGGCTGCGTGTCCGGTTGGCGCGACTTCCCGGACCGGCTCTGCGCTCGCGTCGGCCTGCCGGGGCTGGTCTACTCACGGCTTGGCTACGGGGGCTCCGATCCGCTGCAGGGCGCGCGTTCGCCGCGTTTCATGCACGACGAAGCCACGGCGACGCTGCCTGCGCTGCTGCGCGAACTGGACATCCGGCAGCCCGTCCTGTTCGGCCACAGCGACGGCGCGTCGATCGCACTGATCCACGCAGGCACCTTCCCGGGCGTCGCGCGTGCAGTCGTGGCGTTGGCGCCGCACCTGTTCGTAGAACCCGTCTGCGTCGCTTCGATCGCGGCGATCGTGCGGGAGTACGACCGGACGAACCTGCGCGATCGGCTGGCGCGCCATCACCGCGACGTCGACGGCGCGTTCCACGGCTGGACCGACGTCTGGCTGTCCGACGCGTTCGCCAGCTGGAACATCGAGCGCGAAGTGCGGGCTTCGCGCTGCCCGATCCTCGCGGTGCAGGGCGAGGACGACCAGTACGGGACGATGCGCCAGATCGAGCGGATCGCAGAGCTGCGTCCAGGCACCCGACTTCTCGCGTTGCCCGCCTGCCGGCACAGCCCCCAGCTGGACCGTCCCGACGACGTGATCGCCGCGACCGACGCGTTCCTGCGAGCGCTCGACCCGCCGCGAACTTGACCGAATCGCGGTCGGCGCGCCCGCGACAGGCCTAGAATCCCGCGGACCACGGCTCGGGGAGACAGCGCTATGCGGGTTCTGTGCGGCACCGATTTCAGCGACCGCTGCGAAGCGGCCGGAACGCTCGGCGCGCTGCTCGCGAAGCGCAGCGGCGGCGACCTGACGCTGGTCCACGTTCTCGACACCCGCAGCATCGCATTGGGCCCGGCAGCGGTGCTCGAGGCGCTCGACCAGTCGGCGCGCGAGAAGCTCGAGCGCACTGCCGAGCGGCTGCGCGGACTCGGTGCGAGGGTCTCGGTCGAGTTGCCCGCCGGCTGGCCGGACGAAGCCTTGCTGGCCGAGGCCAAGCGCCACGACGACGCGCTGCTGATCCTGCCCGCGATCGGGCGCCGCGACGGCGCCGGCGTGCGCCTCGGCAAGACCTGCGAGCGCGCGTTGCGGGCCACCGAGTCGCCGATGCTGGTGCTGCGCGACGCGGCGCCGCTGATCGCGTGGTTGCGCGGCGAGCGTCGGTTGCGGATGCTGATCGCGTACGACTTCACGCCGCAGGCGGACGCGGCGGTCCTGTTCGCCGAACGACTCGCCGAGTTGGGCGGATGCCACCCGATCGCCGCCTACGTCGACGACCCGCGGCGAGAGGCGGCGCGAATGGGCCTGCTCGACTCGCCCGATCAGTCACAACAGCGCCTGCGCGACGAGATCGCCCGCCGGCTCGCAAGGGCAGTGCCTGCGCTGCCGATCGAGGTCGTCGTCTCGGCGCACGGCGG
Organism: Burkholderiaceae bacterium; assembly: GCA_035443405.1. Taxonomy (GTDB): domain Bacteria; phylum Pseudomonadota; class Gammaproteobacteria; order Burkholderiales; family Burkholderiaceae_E; genus Zeimonas. Next base: position 1,792 of record DAORSF010000199.1, read on the forward strand.
AGACCCCGGCGCCCGGCTGGCGCACCTCGCCGAGCGCGAGCGCGCCGACCTCGTCGTGGTCGGCTCGCACCAGCGCGGCGCCGTCGAGCGGTTGTTCTCGGGATCGGTCGCGCTCGATCTGCTGCGCGATGCCGCCACCAACGTCCTGGTGGTTCCGGGTGCCGCCGCGGCCTCGGTCAGCCAGCTCCCACCCGCGGTGCGTCGCGTTCTCGTTGCAACCGACCTGTCGCCGGTGGGCAATCGCGCTGTCGCCTATGCGCTGGCTGTCGCGCCGCGCGACGGCGAAGTCATCGTCGTGCACGTCTTGAGCCCGAACCTGATGCGCGACGGGCAACACGGGCGGCCGTCGTATGCCGACTTCGCGGCCGAGCACCGCGCGGTGCTCGAAGAGCGGCGCGCCGAGTTGAACGCGCTGCTGCCCTCGGATGCGGGCGGACGCACGGTGCGCATCGAGATCGTCGAGAGCGATCGCGCGGATCGCGCCCTGCTCGAAACGATCGAGCGCGAGGCGCCCGACATGGTCTGCGTCGGCACGCTCGGCCGCACGGGCGTCGGAGCTGCCGTGCTCGGATCGACCGCGCAGGCATTGGTGCGCGGCTGCCGCCGGCCGTTGCTGCTGGTGCAACCTCAGGATCGCTGAGCAGCGCCCGCACCGGCAGCCGCGCGCCGCAGCCGGTCGGCGACCGCGTGCCAGTCGCCGGTATCGGGGACGCGCTCGACGAGGATGCGCCGGCAGCCCGAACGGTCGAGGGTTCGCAACGCACCGTACAGCGCACGGGCCGCGAGTTCCGGGTCTGCCGGCATCGCCAGCCGCTCGTCGGCGCCGCTGCCGGCGCCCGGGCGCGCCCACAGCGCGACGCGCTCGCCGATCGCGTGCAACCGCGCGATCAGCGAGTCGATCTCGTCGCGTGCAACCAGTTCGATCGGCGTGACCGGCGCGTAGTGCGAGGCCAGTGTCCCGGGTGCGCGCGGCGCTTGCGCGTCGCGAGCGAACACGCTCTCGCCCAGCACCGCCTCGAGCTGGTCGGCGCCGACGCCGCCGGGTCGCAGCAGCACCGGCCGATCGCGGGTCAGGTCCACGATCGTCGATTCGACGCCGACCTCGCACGGTCCGCCGTCGAGCACCATCGGCGCGTCGGCGCCGAGATCGTCGATCACGTGCGCGGCCCGCGTCGGGCTCACGCGACCGAAGCGGTTCGCCGACGGCGCGGCCACGCCCCGCCCGCCGCGAGCCGCAAACGCCTCGAGCAGCGCGCGTGCCACCGGGTGCGACGGCGCGCGCAGTCCGATCGACGACTGCCCGCCGCACGCGAACCCGGGAGCCTCGTCGCGGCGCCGAAGGATCAGCGTCAGCGGACCCGGCCAGAACGCGTCGGCGAGTCGCTGCGCACGGGCCGGCCAGTGCGCCCACCACGCCGCCTGCGTCGCGTCGAGCACGTGCACGATCAGCGGATGGTCGGCAGGGCGTCCCTTGAGCCGATAGACCGCCGCCACGGCGCGCTCGCACGCGGCGTCGGCGCCGAGACCGTAGACCGTCTCGGTCGGAAACGCCACCAGCTCGCCTTCGGACAGCCGTCGCGCGGCCTCGTCGATCGCCTGCGCGTCCGCCGGGCGGGGATGGGCGTTCACGTCGTGCCCCTTCGCTCAGGGGCGGATCGAGACGCCTGGGCCGCCGATGCCGAGTTCGCGCTCGATCTGCACGGCCACACGGACCGCCTCGTCGACTGCGTCGGCGAGCACCGTCACGTGCCCCATCTTTCGGCCCGGGCGCGCTTCCCGCTTGCCGTACAGGTGCAACTTCGCCGAAGGGTGCCTGAACACGACGGTCCAGTCGGGCTCGTGCGGTGCCGGACTCGGCTGCGCGTCGCCGAGCGGCCGGTACCAGCAATCGCCGAGCACGTTGAGCATCACCGCCGCCTGATGCTGGTGGGTCGAACCGAGCGGCAATCCGGCCAGCACGCGCGCCTGCTGCTCGAACTGGCTGGTGACGCAAGCGTCGATCGTGTAATGGCCGGAGTTGTGCGGCCGCGGCGCCATCTCGTTGACGCGCAGGCTGCCGTCGGCCAGCACGAAGAACTCGACGCAGAGGACGCCGACGTAATCCATCGCGTCGGCGATCCGCCGCGTGGCGTCGATCGCGCGCGCCGCGAGGTCCTGCGAGATGCGCGCGGGCGCCGTCGAGACGGCGAGGATGCCGCCGCGGTGGACGTTCTCGGCGACCGGATAGGCCACGCTGTGTCCGTCGAAGCCGCGCGCGACGAGTGCCGACACTTCCAGTTCGAGCGGCAGGCGCTTCTCGAGCACGCAGGGGACGCTGCCGAAGCGTGCGAACGCGTCGAGCGCGTGCGCGATCGACGCGACGCTCGCCTGCCCCTTGCCGTCGTAGCCGAGCCGGGCGACCTTCAGGATCCCGGGAAACAGGTCGGCCGGTGCGGCGCGCAGGTCGTCGGCGGTGGACACGTCGACGTAGGGCGCGGTGTCGAGCCCGCACTCGCGCACGAAGGCCTTTTCGGCGCGGCGGTCCTGCGCCACCGCGACACTGTCGGCGGCCGGGCTGACGACGCCGTGCCTCGCGAGGAACTCGAGTGCGCGCGCCGGCACGTTCTCGAACTCGGTGGTCGAGGCACGGCAACTCGTCGCGATCTCGCGCAGCGCCTGTTCGTCGAGGTAGTCGGCCTGCAGGTGCCGGTCGGCAATCGAGCCCGCCGGGCTGTCGACGCCCGGATCGAGCACGCAGACGCGATATCCCATGCTCTGCGCGGCCATGCAGAACATCCGCCCGAGCTGGCCACCTCCGAGCAGCCCGAGCCAGGCGCCCGGCGGCAGCGCAGGCAAAGGACGGTGCAGGCGCGGCACGCGACGCGCCGCCTGCGAGCCCGACGCGTCCCCGGGCATCACGTTCCCGGCAGCGTCATCGCGCGCGCCGAGTCGGTCTGCCGCACGCGGAACGCGGCCAGCCGCTCGGCGAGCGCGGCGTCGCTGCCGGCCAGCATCGCAACCGCATGCAGCGCGGCGTTGGCCGCACCGGCTTCGCCGATCGCGAACGTCGCCACCGGAATGCCGCGCGGCATCTGGACGATCGACAGCAGCGAGTCCTCGCCGCGCAGGTACTTCGACGGCACCGGCACGC
>DAORSF010000200.1:0-4899 GCA_035443405.1 Burkholderiaceae bacterium
GGCACGCATCGGCAGCACGCGCGGGGCGACGTCCGCAATCCCCTGCAGTCGCTGCACGAACGGCCTGACCAGCAGCACGAAGGTGACGAAGCTCGACACCGGGTTGCCGGGCAGGCCGATGAAGTGCGCCATCGCGTTCGGGTCACCGTCGGCATCGCCCCCCTGGCGACGCACCCGCCCGTAGGCGAGTGGCTTGCCCGGCTTGATCAAGATCTGCCACAGGCTCAATTCGCCCTCGGCCTCGAGCGCAGGCTTGACGTGGTCCTCCTCGCCGACCGACACGCCGCCCGAGGTGACGATCAGGTCGTTGCCCCGGGCGGCGCGGCGCAGCGCGTCGCGCGTGGCCGCCAGCGAGTCGGGAACGTTGCCCAGGTCGACGAGTTCGCAGCCGAGCGCCCGCAGCAGCCCGCCCAGCACGTAGCGGTTGCTGTTGTAGATCGCGCCGGGCCGCAGCGGCTCGCCGGGCATCGCCAGTTCGTCGCCGGTGAAGAAGCAGGCCACGCGCACGCGCCTGCGCACCGGCAGGCTCGCCAGCCCGACCGACGCCGCCAGCCCGGTCGCCTGCGGGCTCAGCCGCGTGCCCGCCGCGAGAATCACGCTGCCGCTGCGGATGTCCTCGCCGGCGCGCCGGATCCACTCGCCCGGCGCCGGGGCGTGCGAGAACGCCACCGTCTCGCCGTCGACCGCCGCCATCTCCTGCATGACGATCGCGTCGGCGCCCTCCGGGATCAGGCCGCCGGTGAAGATTCGCGCGGCCTCGCCGGGGCGCAGCGGACGGCCGACTTGGCCCGCCGGAATCCGCTGCGCGATCGGCAGCCGAACCGGACGCTCCGGCGTGGCCGCGGCGAGATCGGCGCGGCGCACCGCGTAGCCGTCCATCTGCGTGTTGTCGCGCGGCGGCACGTCCAGCGTCGAACGGATGTCGGCGGCCAGCACGCGCCCGCTCGCGGCGGCGGTGTCGACCGTCTCGACGCCGTCGACCGGGGCCGCCTGCGCGAGCAGCGCCGCGAGCGCCTCATCGAACGGCCGCAATCCTGGTCTCATGGACACGGTCCAGGTGGTCGATGATGAACCCGACGATGTCGTCGGGCCGGTTCAGGTCCAGCAGCGGCAAGCGCGTCTCGATCACCGCATCGGTCGCCACGGCGACGATGTTCGGGTCGTCCGGATGCAGCATCGGCTTGCCGAGCCCGGGCCGGTGCACCTCGAGCTTCGGGATCGCCGCGTGCTTGTAGCCCTCGACCAGCACGAGGTCGCAGGGCGAGAAGCGCAGCAGTTGCTCGTGCAGCGACGGCTCGGCCTCGTCGCGCAACTCGTGCATCAGCACCCAGCGCTGGTCGGACGTGATCAGCACCTCCGAGGCGCCGGCCTCGCGATGCCGGTACGAATCCTTGCCCGGCTTGTCGATGTCGAACAGGTGGTGGGCGTGCTTGATCAGCGAGACGCGCATCCCGCGCAGCACGAAGCGCGGAATCAACTGCTCGATCAACGTGGTCTTGCCCGAGCCGGAATAACCTGCAAAGCCGAATATTCTCATGTCGTCCGGAGCGTACACGAGGCAGTGTAGCGCCGCAGCGGTAACCCGTCGCACCGCGGGTCTCGCCGCCGCGCCGGACTACGGCGTCGGCGCCGGCAGGCGCGGATCGGGGTCGTCCGGCCCGGGGCGCCGGGCTCGGGTGATCAGCAGGCTGCCGCCGATGATCAGCGCCAGGCCGACGAAGGCATTCGCCTGCAGCCGCTCGCCGAGCAGCACGGCCCCCGCGAAGACGGCGATCAGCGGCATCAGGAACATCGCGATCGACGCGCGCGTGGCGCCCACCCGCTGCACCAGCAGGTAGTTGAGCGCCGCCGGCACGATCGTGCCGAATACCGCCATCGCCACCAGCGTCGCCACCAGCCAGGCATCGCCGCGCACCTCCCAGGGGCGCTCGACGACGAGCGCGAGCGGCACGAGGATCAACGTGGCGGCGACGAACATCCCGGCGGTCATCGCCACCGGATCGATCGGCCGCGAGCGGCGCATCAGCACGCTCCCGGCCGCATACGCGAGCGGCCCGCACAGCGTGATCAGCTCGGCGATCGCGTGCGCGCCCAGCCCGCCGAGCATCGCCGGTCCGATCACCGCGACCACGCCCAGGATGCCGAGCGCGATGCCAGCCAGCTTGGCCACGCCCAGCCGCTCGTCGTGCAGGACCAGGTGGGCGATCAGCAGCGTGAACAACGGCGTCAGCGAGTACAGGATCGCGCTCAGCCCGCTGGCGATCGTCTGTTGGCCGATTGCCAGCGCGCAATACGGCACGACGATCACGCCGAGCGACGCGGCGACGACGGTGATGCGGTCCGTACGCGCGCGCGGCAACGGGCGTGCGAGGAGCATCGCCACCGCCAGTCCGATCGGCATCGCGAGCAGCACCCGCAGCGCCGCCAGCGTGAACGGCGGCAGTTCGCCGACCAGAACCTTGTTCAGCAGGATCGAGCTGGCAAAGCTCGCGCTCGTCGCCAGCAGCAGCAGCCACTGGCCCGCGCTCATCGGGCGATCGGGCATCCCGCGCTCGGCCGGTGCGGCCTCAGCCGCGCTTCCAGAGGCAGTCGAACGCGGATTCGCCCGCTTCGCAGCGCTCGGCGATGTAGCGCTTGAGCGCCGCGACGTCGGGCGCCATCCGGTCGAAGCGCTGCGGTCGCGCTTCGAGGTCCTCGAAACCGGCCGGCCGCGGCGGTTCCTCGCCGATCGCTTCGCGGATCGTGTCGGCGAACTTGGCTGCCTGCGCAGTTTCGAGGCAGACCATCGGCACACCGGGCTCGCGCCAGCGCCGTGCGACGAACACACCGTCGGCGGTGTGCGTGTCGATCGTGACGCCGTGGCGCGCGCGGGTGTCGCGGATCGTCGCCAGCCGGTCGGCGTGCCGGCTGCAGCCGGACACGAACCCGAACTCGGGCAGCCGCGCGAACTCGGGCGTGCCGGCGACGTCGAACTCGCCGCGCTCGTCGAGCGCGCGCCACAGGGCGGCCACGCGTGTCGCGTCGGCCCCCACCAGGTCGTAGACGAAGCGCTCGAAATTCGACGCCTTCGAGATGTCCATCGAAGGGCTGCTGGTCTGGTGCGTCTCGGCGGTGCCGCGCGGCCGGTAGCGGCCGGTCCGGAAGAACTCGTCGAGCACGTCGTTCTCGTTGGTCGCAACGACCAGCCGGGCGATCGGCAGGCCCATCGTCCGCGCGATGTGGCCGGCCAGCACGTTGCCGAAGTTGCCCGACGGCACCGCGAACGACACCCGCTGGTCGTCGTCGTCGGTGGCCGCGAACCAGGCCTTGAAGTAGTAGACGACCTGCGCGACCACGCGCGCCCAGTTGATCGAGTTGACGGTGCCGATCGCGTAGCGATGCTTGAACGCCAGGTCGGCGGAGACCGCCTTGACCATGTCCTGGCAGTCGTCGAAGACGCCGTCGACCGCGACGTTGAAGATGTTCGGGTCGTCGAGCGAGAACATCTGCGCGGTCTGGAACGCGCTCATGCGCCCGTAGGGCGACAGCATGAACACGCGGATGCCGCGCCGGCCGCGCATCGCGTACTCGGCCGCGCTGCCGGTGTCGCCCGAGGTCGCGCCGAGGATGTTGAGCTCCCTGCCCTCCTTCGCCAGCACGTACTCGAACAGCTGGCCCAGCAGCTGCATCGCGACGTCCTTGAACGCGAGCGTCGGGCCGTTCGATAGCCGCAGCAGGTGCAATCCCGGCTCCAGCGTGTGCAGCGGCGTGATCTCGGCCGAGCCGAAAACCTGCGCGGTATAGGTGCGCTCGACGAGCGCGCGCAGGTCTGCCGCGGGCACGTCGTCCGCGTACAGCCGAAGGATCTCGAAGGCGAGTTCCGGGTAACCCAGCTTGCGCCAGCGCGCCAGCGTCGCGCCGTCGACGCGCGGGTAGCGCTCGGGCACGACCAGGCCGCCGTCGGGCGCGAGCCCGCCCAGCAGGATCTCGGTGAAACGGGCCGGCGGCATGCCGCCGCGGGTCGACAGGTAGTTCATCGAAGGTCCGTGCCGTCTCAGTTCAGCTCTTCGAGGCGGATCCGCGTCGACTTCGACAGCACCGTCGGCAGCGCCTCGATGCGCGCGATCGCGGCGATGATCTGGCGCTCGACCGTGCGGTGCGTGAGCAGGATGATGTCGGTCTGGTTCTCGCCCTCGGCCGGCTCGCGCTGAAGCACCGCGTCGATCGAGATTCGCGCGTCGGCCAGGATGCGGGTGATGTCGGCCAGCACGCCCGGCTCGTCGGCGACGCGCAGGCGCAGGTAGTACGAGGTCTGCACCGCCTCGATCGGCAGGATCGGTTCGTCCGACAGCGCCTCGGCCTGGAAGGCCAGGTGCGGCACGCGGTTCTCCGGATCGGCAGTGAAAGTGCGCGCCACGTCGACCAGGTCGGCGATCACCGCACTGGCCGTCGGTTCGGCGCCGGCGCCCTTGCCGTAGTACATCGTGTGACCGACCGCATCGCCCTTGACCCAGACCGCGTTCATCGCGCCCTCGACGTTGGCGATCAGCCTGCGCGCCGGGATCAGCGTCGGGTGCACGCGCAGCTCGATGCCCGCCCGCTCGCCGTCGCTGCCATCGCGACGCCGCGTGATGCCGAGCAGCTTGATCCGGTAGCCGAGCTGCTCGGCGTAGCGGATGTCCTCGGCCTGCAGCTGCGTGATGCCTTCGACGTAGGCCTTGTCGAACTGCATCGGCACGCCGAAAGCGATCGCCGCCAGGATCGTCGCCTTGTGCGCGGCGTCGATGCCCTCGATGTCGAAGGTCGGGTCGGCCTCGGCGTAGCCGAGCCGCTGCGCGTCCGCGAGCACCGCGTCGAACGGCAGGCCCTTGTCGCGCATCTCCGACAGGATGAAGTTGGTGGTGCCGTTGATGATGCCGG
>DAORSF010000201.1:0-4895 GCA_035443405.1 Burkholderiaceae bacterium
CTATGCCGCGCTGCCGAGCGCGCTGAAGCTCGCGGCCGGCGCCGTGCTGCTGTTGTCACCGTTGCCGCTTCGCGGCGCCACGCAGGGGTCCACCCCATGAACGATCAGACACCGCCGCGGACGACGGCTCGCACCGACCAGCGACCCTGCGCCGAGCCGCCGCGGCGGCGCCTGTTGCTGGGCGCTGCCGGCGCGCTGGCGCTGGCGGGCTGCGCGGCGATCGATCCTTCGGTGTACCGGGCCGAGCAGCCCGCGCTGGACCTCAAGCGCTACTTCGATGGCACCATCGACGCGTGGGGCGTGTTCCAGGACCGGTCCGGGAAGGTGGTACGGCGATTCGTCGTCGAGATGCGCTGCAGCTGGGACGGCGACGTCGGCACGCTCGACGAGTCGTTCAGGTACTCGGACGGCACCACGGGGCGGCGCGTGTGGACGCTGCGGCGAAACGGGCTCGCCGGCTGGACCGGGACCGCGGACGACGTGATCGGCGAGGCCATCGGCACGGTCGCGGGCAACGCGTTCCACTGGCGCTATACGCTCGCGCTGCCGGTCGACGGCCGCGTCTGGCATGTGGACATGGACGACTGGATGTACCTGGTCGACGACAGGGTCATGCTGAACCGGGCAGTGATGAGCAAGTTCGGCGTGCGGCTGGGCGAGGTCACGCTGTCGTTCGCGAGGCGACCGTGAACGTCGCGATGCTTCGATCGCCGGTCGCCAATGCGCCCGTGCGCCGCCCGCGCTTGTTCGCCCCGCTCAACGAGCCGGTGCGCGACTGGACCGGGCGTCGCGTGTGGATCGTCGGCGCGTCGAGCGGCATCGGCGCGGCGTTGGCCCGCCAGCTGGCCGCGCGCGGCGCGCGACTGGCGTTGAGCGCTCGACGCCCGGCGCCGCTGCACGCGCTGCTCGCGCGCACGGGCGCGCAGGCGCTGGTGCTGCCGCTGGACGTGACCGACGCGCAGGCCGTCGCCGGCGCCGCGGCACGCCTCGAAGCCGAGTGGGGCGGCGTCGACCTCGTGCTCTGGCTGGCAGCCCGCTACGCGCCGATGCGCGCGCACGACTTCGACATCGCGGAGGCACACGCGATCGTCGACGCGAACCTCGGCGGCGTGTTGAACGGCATCGCCGCGGTGCTCCCGATGCTGATGCGACAGCGGCACGGCGGCATCGCGCTGGTGGCGAGCGTCGCCGGCTACCGCGGGCTGCCGAAGTCGCTGGTCTACGGGCCGACGAAGGCCGCGCTGATCAACCTCGCCGAGTCGCTGTACCTGGACCTGCATTCCGAGAACATCGGCGTCTGGCTGGTGAGTCCCGGCTTCGTCGACACGCCGATGACCGCTGCCAACGACTTCCGGATGCCCGCGCTCGTCGATCCCGACGAGGCAGCCGATGCGATCCTCGACGGCCTTCGCAGGGGGTGTTTCGAGATCCATTTCCCGAAGCGGTTCACGCTGTGGATGCGCCTGTTGCGGCTGTTGCCGCAACGGCTGTACTTCATGGCCGTGCGCCGCTTCACCGGGCTCTGAAAGCCGGAGCGAGGGAATGGCCGATCGGGACGTCTCGCCGGCCTTGCGTCGCGTCATCGCGTACTTCGAGTCCCTGCGACCCGAAGACGTGCCGGCGATCGCGCAGTGGTATGCCGACGACGCGCGCTTTCGCGATCCGTTCAACGACGTTCGCGGGACTCGAGCCATAGAGGCCATCTTCGCGCGGATGTTCGTGCAGCTGGACGCGCCCCGTTTCAGGATCCGCGACGCCATCGAGGGCGACCGGCAGGCGTTCCTGACGTGGGACTTCGAGTTCCGCTTCCGGCGTGGCGACCGCGCGACGATCCAGCGGATCCACGGGGCCACGCTGCTGCGCTTCGACGCCGCCGGGCGGATCCGCGAACACCGCGACTACTGGGACGCCGCAGGCGAACTCTACGAGAAGCTGCCGTTCGTCGGCGCCCTGCTGCGCTGGCTCAGGCGTCGAGTCGGCCACTGACCGCCGTTGATAGAATGCAGCGATCGGGACCGCCCCGGTCCCGCCGGCTGGCGAGGCAATCCCGCGTGAACAACGCACTGGTCGGCTTCGAGCGCAAGGTCATCGATCCGGCGCACGCCGCGGTCCAGGCCGCGCAGCTGCCACGGCCGATGGTGTTCACCAACGGCGTGTTCGACCTGCTGCATCGCGGGCACGTCACCTGCCTGGCCGAGGCGCGCGCGCTCGGTGCTTCGCTGGTCGTCGCGCTGAACAGCGACGGTTCGGTCAAGCGGCTCGGCAAGGGCCCCGATCGCCCGCTGAACCCGCTCGCCGACCGGCTCGCAGTGGTCGCCGCGCTCGAGTCGACGACGCTGGTCACCTGGTTCGAGGCCGACACGCCGCTCGAGCTGATCGTCGCGCTGCGGCCCGACGTGCTCGTGAAGGGGGGCGACTGGCCTCTCGACCAGATCGTCGGCGCACGCGAAGTGCGCAGCTGGGGCGGTTCGGTTCACGCGATCCCGTTCCGTTTCCAGCGCTCGACGACCGACCTCGTCGAGCGCATGCGCGCGAGCGCCGAGCCCAAGACCTGACGGTCTGCCGGGGCCGCGAACGATTCAGTCGCATTCGCGCGGCTGCGTGTCGAAGCGCCCGGCAATCGCGGTCGCGGCGTTCGCCGCCGCGTCGGTCCAGCGCGCCTGCAGACGAACGCGTACGGTCACGGCCCCGCGCGGTGCGATCCGCAAGCCCGATTCGCCAAGCCCCTCGAGTCGCGTGACCAGCGCCCGCGCGGTCTCTTCCGACCGGAACAGTCCGACCGAGACCCCGAGCCGCAAGGCGCCGTCCTGCATGACGAACGCGTCGTCGTGCCCGATGCGCCGCAACTCCGCCAGTCTTCGCTGCGCATCGGCGAGGCTGTCGGCCGGCGGAAGGTAGACGAGGTAACTGGAGGCCTGCTCGATGCGCGTTGCCTCGACGCGCGCCCCGGCGGCTTCCAGCGCCTCGCGCAGGCGGCCGGCGCGTTGCTCTTCGAGCGGGCCGAAGGCCGTGCACGAGCCCGCAACGGCCGGCGCGGTCGCGGACGCGAGCGTCGCCGTGTCGTCACGCGGCGCGGCACCGCGGCCCGCGTCGCCGTTCGCACCGCGTGTGCCGCGATCGGCCGGCACGACCGGCAGCGCCTGCGCCGTCGCAGGAGCCGCGGGAGGAATCTTCGCCACGTTCGGCAATGGCGCCGACGGCGGCGCTGCCGCAGTGGCGCGCGAGGTCGTGCCGCCGAGCCGCTCCAGCGGCACGACGCGCAAGCGCTCGGCGTTGCGCTGCTCGCTCAGGCGCTGCGGTTCGCGATCGCCGCGAACCCACGGCGAAAGCCAGCCCTGGTACATCGCGAAGACGAACGCGTTGACCACGACCAGCAGGACGAGCAGCCAGCGCATGCGCGTCGACCCCCTCTGCCCCTCAGTCCGCTGCGCCGCGCAAACGCAGCGACACCTCGCCGCTGTGCAGCACGCGCATGCCATCGGCGGTCTGCAAGCGCAACCCGCCGCTGTCGTCGAGACCCAGTGCCCGGCCCGAGGCGAGGACGCGCTCGCCGTCGACCAGCACGACGGGCCGTCCGTCGAGCGCGTCGAAGCGCCGCCAGGCTTCGACGAACGGCCCCAGGCCCTCGGCGAGAAAACGATCGATCGCCGGCACCACCGCCCCGGCGAGCGCGCCGATCACCGTCTCGCCGGCCTGCGCCGGAAGCGCTTCGCCGTCGATCAACCCGCAGGCAGGCTGGCCAATTGCGCACGACTTCGGCGGAGCGAGCAGGTTCACGCCGATCCCGACGACGATGCGCTCGATCGTGCCGCCGCGCGCGCCGGCGGCCGGTGCGCTTCGCCGGGATTCGACCAGGATGCCCGCGAGCTTGCGACCGTCGCGCTGGAGGTCGTTCGGCCACTTCAACCGCACGTCCGGCGCCCAGCGCGACAGCACGCTCGCCGCCGCGGCGCCGACCGCCACCGAGACGGCGGTCGGTGGCGGGTCAGACAGCACGCGGCGTTCCAGCGCGATCGAGAATGCCACCGATCGGCCTTCCGGGCTCAGCCACGCGCGGCCGCGCCGGCCGCGCCCTGCGGTCTGGCGCACCGCGGCGAGCAGACGCGGCGCGCCGGGGGAGCGGCCGAACGAAGCGTCCATCAACGCCTGGCTGGTCGACGCGGTCTCTTCGACCGTTTCGACGCCCAGGCTTGCGCAGCCGGCCGCCGCGCGGATCAATTCTGGGTCGAGCGCGCTCATGACAGGGCGATCATAGCCCGGGCCCGCACGCCGGCCCGGCCACCTTGACGGTAAGCTTGCGCGGTGTCCCGTGCCGCTCCCCAGCCGCCGTTCACGGCATCGCACCCTGCGGTGCCGGCAGTCGGGATATGGCTCGGGGCGTACGTCGCCGCCGTCGTCTACGCGACGCTTCACCCGTGGTCCGGCTGGCGCACGCCGGGCCGCTGGATGTTCGCGTTCCTGTCCGATCCGTGGCCGCGTTGGTGGACCGGTTTCGACGTCGCCGCAAACGTCGCCGCCTACCTGCCGATCGGCCTGCTGCTCACGGTGTGGCTCGCCCGGCGGCTGTCGCTCGCGATGACGCCGGCTGCCGTGCTCGCCACGTTGGGAGGGGCGGCGCTGTCGCTGGGACTCGAGTGCCTGCAGGCGCTGTTGCCCGACCGGGTGCCGTCCCGGCTCGACCTGCTCGCGAACTCCGCCGGCGGCGCGGCCGGTGCGCTGCTCGCCGCATCGATCGGAAGGCGTCGCATCGAGCGATGGCCGCGGCGGCTGCGCGACGCGCTCCCGCTCGCTCCGCACGCGACGCCGGGGTTGGTGCTGCTGCTGGCGTGGTTGCTCTCGCACCTCAATCCGCAACCGATGGCGTTCGCGACCGGCGACCTGCTCGCCGCGTGGCC
>DAORSF010000202.1:0-4893 GCA_035443405.1 Burkholderiaceae bacterium
TCGACTCGTGGGGCGGCGTGCTCGCCGACGGCGCCTACCAGCGCTTCTCGCTCGAACCGATGCGACGCGTTGTCGCTGCGCTGAAGCGCGAGCGCGGCGAGCCGGTGATCGTCTTCACCAAGGGCGGCGGGCCGTGGCTCGAGGACATCGCCGGCATCGGCTGCGACGCGATCGGCGTCGACTGGACCGTGAACCTCGGTCGCGCGCGTGCGCGGATCGGCGATCGCTGCGCGCTGCAGGGCAACCTCGACCCGATGGTGCTGATGGCCGAGCCCGAGCAGGTGCGGGTCGAGGCGGTCAAGGTCCTCGATGACTTCGGCGACCCGGGTCCGGGCGCGGGGCACGTGTTCAACCTGGGACACGGCATCTCGCAGTTCACGCCGCCCGACAGCGTCGCGGCGCTGGTCGAAGCGGTGCATGCCCACAGCAGGCGGGTGCGTCGTCGCGACGCGAGCGCGTCCTCACTTTAGCCCACGCGCAGCATCGGCGCGGCTTGCGAAGCCGCGAGAAATGTGGTTCTCGAGGCGGGCAAACGCTGACTTATGCACAGTCGCCCTGCATCCGCCCGTCGGCTCGCGGGGTTTTTCGACGAGATCGATGCGCTCCCGCAACTCGTTGATTTATATAGGGTTCAGGCTGATCAAAAAACGGGCAACCCACCGCAGGTCGAGACGGGACAGGCGTTTGCGCGCGATGCGGATGCGTTGCCCACAGTTTTATCCACAGCTTTTGTGAACGACTCGGAAAACCGCTTTGAGCGCGGCGCCTTAAGGTCAGGACTTAATCCAAAGTCTCACGAAACGGCCACCTTCGAACCTGTCCGCGGCCGCTAGAATCGACCGCCCACCCATTGCCTCTCCCGGTGCCCGACACGCCTCCAGGCTCCTTCGCACGCGTCGCGATCGACGTGCCGATCGTGCATGTCGGGGCATCGCTGTTCGACTACGCGATCACGCCCGAGTTCGCGGACGCGGTTCGCGTCGGCAGCTGGGTGGTCGTGCCGTGGGGGCGCGGACGCCGGGTGGGGCTGGTGGCCGAGCGCTCCGATCACAGCGAGATCGACACCGCGCGGGTCAGGCCCCTGGTCGCGGTGCTCGACGACGCGCCCGTATTGCCGCCGTCGTGGCTCGAACTGGTGCGCTTCTGCGCCGACTACTATCACCGCGGCTTCGGAGAAGTCGCGCTGCCGGCCATCCCGAAGCTGCTGCGCACGCCGCCGGCACCGAAGGCGCGCGGGTCGGCGTTCACGCGCGCCCGGAAGCGCTTCGTCGCCGCCGCCGCGGCCGAAGTGGCGTCGACGCCGCCGCCTCTCAACGATGCGCAGATTGCGGCGCTCGACGTGCTGCTCGCCGCAAACGGTTTCGGCGTTCATCTGCTGCACGGCGTGACCGGCAGCGGCAAGACCGAGGTGTACCTGCACTGGCTCTCGGAAGTGCTCGCGCGCCACGCGAGCGGGCAGGTGCTGCTGCTGGTGCCGGAGATCGCGCTCACGCCGCAACTCGCAACGCAGGTTGCGGCGCGTTTTCCGGCGCACAGCGTGGCCGTGCTGCACAGCGACCTTGCCGACGGCGACCGTGCCGCGCACTGGCTGGCCGCGGTCGAGGGCCGTGCGCGCGTCGTGATCGGCACGCGTCTCGCGGTGCTCGCGCCGCTGCCGGCGCTGGCGGCAATCGTCGTCGACGAGGAGCACGACGCCTCGTACAAGCAGCAGGAGGGCGTGCGCTACTCGGCGCGCGACGTCGCGATCGTCTGCGCGTCGCAGCGGAAGGTGCCGATCGTGCTCGGCTCGGCCACGCCTTCGCTCGAGACCTGGTTCTCGGCGCGCCGCGGCCGCTACCGGCTGCTGGCCTTGCCCGAGCGAGTCGGCGGCGCACGGTTGCCGGCGCTGGAGCGCGTCGACCTGCGCGGCAAGACCTTGCGCTGCGAACTCGCGCCGGCGTCGATCGACGCAATCGCCGAAGCGCTCGGGCGCGGCGAGCAGGCGCTGGTGTTCATCAATCGCCGCGGCTATGCGCCCGTGCTCGCGTGCGAGGGCTGCGGGTGGCTGAGCCGCTGCAGCGAGTGCTCGGCCTTCCGGGTGCTGCATCGCGTCGGCGCGGCGCGCGGGCCGTCGAAGTATCGCCTCGTCTGCCATCACTGCAGCGCCGAGCAGGCGGTGCCGCGCGTGTGCCCCGACTGTGGCAACGTCGACCTCGAGCCGCTCGGCCGCGGCACGCAGCGGCTCGAAGAGGGATTGGCCGAGTTGTTCCCGGGACGCCGCATCGCGCGGCTCGATCGCGACGTCGCGCGCACGCGCGGCGCCGCGCAGAAGGTGATCGATGCGGCGCATGCCGGCGACGTCGACATACTGGTCGGCACGCAGATGCTGGCCAAGGGACACGACTTCCGACGCCTGACGCTGGTGGTCGCGGTCGACAGCGACGGCGGCTTGTTTTCGTCGGACTTCCGGGCCCCCGAGCGCATGTTCGCGACGCTGATGCAGGTGGCGGGAAGGGCCGGGCGCGACCCGGACGAGGCGCAGGTTGCGCGAAGCCGCGTCATCGTGCAGACGAGATTTCCCGACCATCCGCTGTTCGGCTATCTCGCGCGTCACGACTACGCGGGCTTCGCCGACCAGCAACTCGCCGAACGCCGCGAAGTCGGCCTTCCGCCGTATCGCTTCCAGGCCTTGCTGCGCGCCGAGGCGCCGGCGCTCGTCGATGCACTCGCGTTCCTCGCGCAGGCGAAGCAGGCCGGCGAGTCGCTGCAGGCCGGGAAGGGGCCGCAAGGGCTTGCCCGCGCATCGGCCGAAGCGCTGCGCGACGACGCCGTCGCGCTGCTCGATCCGGTGCCGATGGCGATGACCCGCCTCGCCGGACGCGAGCGCGCGCAACTGCTCGTCGAGGCGAGTGCACGCCGCCCGCTGCACGCGTT
Source organism: Burkholderiaceae bacterium (assembly GCA_035443405.1). Classification (GTDB taxonomy): domain Bacteria; phylum Pseudomonadota; class Gammaproteobacteria; order Burkholderiales; family Burkholderiaceae_E; genus Zeimonas. The sequence goes on from DAORSF010000202.1 coordinate 2,914, forward strand.
CCTGCGCGCCTGGCTGCCGGCGCTGCGCGAACTGCGGTCGTCGGCGCGATGGCAACTCGACGTCGACCCGCTCGAGATCTGACTCGCCGCTACGGTCGAGACGGATCGCGACGGGTTGCGACGCCGCCGACCCTCGGGCGGTCTCCGATGTGCCTCAGGGTCCCGGAGGAGGCGTCCGCTCCCACGTCGGCTCGGCCGCCTGCAACCTTGCGCGCAGCCGCCGCACTTCCTCGATCAGGTCGACGACCAGCGCGGCGAGCGCTTCGTTCGCCTCGAAGTCGCGCTCGAGCGCCGCCATGCGTCGAGCCCGCGCGAGTTCGGCGCTCGCGAAGCGCCATTCGGCCGTGGTGCCGCCGGTGCAGCCCAGCAGGCCGGCCTCGACGTGCACCTGTACCCAATGCGGCTCGACCGCGCAGGCGCGGGCGAGTTCGTCGAGCGTCAGCATCACCTCGTCGAGGACGTCGCCGGTCAGGATGTCGTCGCCTGTCATCGCCCGGGCTCCGGTTCAGCGGCGCGGATCGAACGCCAGTTCGCGCGCCATCGTCTCGTAGAGCTTGCGTGCCTTGTCCGTGTCGGCCGGCGGCAGCACGACTTCCAGATGCAGGTACAGCGATCCGGGCGGATCGCCCGGGATGCCGCGCCCCTTGAGACGCAGCTTCCGGCCGGTCTGCGAGCCGGCGGGCACGGTCACCTGCACTCGGCCCGACGGCGTCGGCACCTCGATCGTCGCACCCAGCGCGGCTTCCCACGGTGCGACCGGCACGGTCTCGTGGACATCGCGGCCCTGCACGCGATAGCGGGCATCCGGTCGGAATTGCACTTCGAGATACAAGTCACCGGGCGGGCCGCCGGCCAGGCCGGGCGCACCCTGTCCGGCGAGCCGGATCTGCTGTCCCTCGGCCAGCCCCTTCGGGATGCGAACGTTAAGCACGCGCTGATCGGTGACGACGCGGCCACTGTCGTCGACGCGGGCGCCGCGCAACGTGATCGCACGGGTCGCGCCTTCGTAGACGTCGGCCAGGTCGATCAGGATCCGCGCGTGGTGATCTCCGCCGCGCATCCGCGGCGCGCCCGCCGCGCCGCGGCCGCGACCCGCGCGTCCGAACAGGCTCGAAAAGAAGTCGCTGAACGAATCGTCATGCATGCCGCCCGGGGCGCCGGAACCGGAGAACTCGAAGCCGGCGCCCCAGTCGGGCGGCGGCTGGAATTCCTGGCCGGCGCCGTAGCGGTTGCCGAGCTCGTCGTAGGCGGCTCGCTTCTCGGGATCGGACAGCACCGCGTAGGCCTCGTTGACCTCGCGCATGCGACGCTCGGCGTCGGCCTCCTTGCTGACGTCGGGATGGTACTTGCGCGCCAGCTTGCGGTACGCCTTCTTGATCTCGTCGACCGGGGCGCCGCGTGCGACGCCGAGGGTCTGGTAGTAATCGCGGAACTCCATCTTCCCTTCTTCAACGGTCGACCATCACCAGCTGCGTCTGCGTGACCACTGCGCACAGCTTGCCCGACTCGAGCCGCACCAGCGTCTGCCAGACCATGGTCGAGCGGCCGCGGTGGAACGCGACGCACTCGCCGGTGACCGTGCTGCCGGCTGGCGCGCCCGCGATGAACTTGGTGCTCGAATCGGTGGTGGTCGTGCGTGCCCCGGGGGGCATGTTCAGCACGGTGCCGACCGCGCCGAGGGTGTCGGCGAAGGCCATGACCGCGCCGCCGTGCAGGATACCGCCAGCGGTGCACAGCTCCGGGCGTACCGTCATCCGCGCGACGACGCGGTCGGGGGCGGCCTCGGTGAGTTCGACGCCCATGAGGCCCGGGAAGAGCGGAGCGAGCCGCTTCTGGAGGTCCGCGAGATCGATCATGTCGCGAAGGCTATGCCGGCGCGGCGCGGGGGTCAATCCGCGCGACGGCGGCAAGCGAAACGCGGATGCCGCGCGGCCGCGACGCCGTCGGCGAGCTAGAATCCGGCTCCCCCCACGCAGCTCC
>DAORSF010000203.1:0-4864 GCA_035443405.1 Burkholderiaceae bacterium
GTTGACCACGAAGCCGGCGCTGTTCTTCACGCCGATCGGCGTCTTGCCGAGCCGCTGCGCAAGCCCGGTGACGGCGACCACGGTCTCCTCCGACGTGCGCAGGCCGCGGATGATCTCGACCAGCGCCATCACCGGCACCGGGTTGAAGAAGTGCATGCCGACGAAACGCTCCGGATGATGCATCGCGGCAGCCAGCCGCGTGATCGAGATCGACGAGGTGTTGGTGGCGATGACCGCCGACGGCCTCACGATCGCCTCGACGTTGCGCAGGATGCGGAGCTTCAGTTCCTCGTTCTCGGTCGCCGCCTCGATGACCAGGTCGACGGCCGCAAGGTCGTCGGGCTGCGTCGTCGTGCGGATCCGCGACAGGATCTCCTGCTTGCGCGCGTCGTCGATCGCGCCCTTCTTCACCAGCCGGTCGAGCGAGCCCGACACCGTGTTCAGCCCGCGCTCGAGCGCCGCGTCGTTGATGTCCTGCATCAGCGCATCGATGCCGGCCGCCGCGCAGGCCTGCGCGATGCCGTTGCCCATCGTGCCGGCGCCGATGATGCCTACGGTCTGGATCGTCATGGCGGGAGTCCTCGTCGTCTCAAGAGAGTCCCGCATTCTAGCGACCCGCGCCGCCGCGTCACTTGATGTAGACGGTGCCCGTGAAGCACGACACGAGCTGCTCGTCGCCGCCGCCCCGGGTGCAGGCGACCTCGACCCGGTACACGCCGATGCGCCGGCTGCGCCGGACTTCCGTTGCGCGAGCGACCAGCCGGTCGCCGGGCTTCACCGCGACCTGGAAAGTGATGTGCGCATCGATCCCGGAGGCCACCGGCCCGTGCGAATTCGACGCCAGCCCGAACGCGGTGTCGGCCAGCGTGAAGATCGCGCCGCCATGGCAGCCGCCGTTGAAGTTCAGGTGGCGCGGCTCGACGCGCATCTGCACTTCCGACCGTCCGGGTCCGCCGTCGACCAGCGAGATGCCGAGCGTCGCGCACAGTCCGTCGCGTGCAACCAGCGCGGCGAGCCGGGCGCGCCATGCCGGCGCGTCGTTCGCGTCGGCAGGCACCGCGATCGGCTGCAGCTCCGGTGCGCGCTCGTCGCCACCCTCCCGCCGGCGGCCGCGGCCGCGCAACTCGCCGTGCGCCTCGATCGCGTCGACCAGTTCACCGACGCCACTGCCTTCGCTCGCGCTCACCACCAGCACTGGCGTCTTCCAGCCGCCCTCGGGCACCGGCCGCCGCAGCGTCAGCATCTCGCGCATCTCGCGCCGCGTCTCCTGCGCCAGCGGCAGGTCGCCCTTGCTGACCACCAGCAGGTCCGCAATCTCGAGCACGCCGGCCTTGATCGCCTGCACGTCGTCGCCCAGGCCCGGCGGACAGACGACCACCCGCGTGTCGGCCAGCGCGGCAATCGAGGTCTCGGACTGGCCGGTGCCGACCGTCTCGACGATCACGCGGTCGTAGCCTGCAGCGTCCAGGCAGTCGACCGCCGCGCGGGTGGCGCGCGACAGGCCGCCGAGCTCGCCGCGCGCCGAGAACGACCGGATGAACACGTCCGGATGCGTGCCGTGTTCGCCCATGCGGATCCGGTCGCCGAGCACGGCGCCGCCGGTGATCGGGCTCGACGGGTCGATCGCGACGACCGCGATCCGGCGGCCGCGGCGCAGCCACTCGCCGAGCAGCGCGTTGACCAGCGTCGACTTGCCGCTGCCGGGCACGCCGGTGATGCCGATGACGAGCGCGCGCCCGGCGTGCGCCGCCAGTTCCGCAGCGGCGCGGCGCGCGTCGGCGCCGTCGTCGTCGAAGACGGTCAGCAGCCGCGCGACGGCGCGCCGATCGCCGGCCAGCGCGCGCGCGACCAGCGGGCTCTCCCCGGGTTCTCGCGCGGTCATCAGACGATGGCCAGCGGGTGGCCGAAGCCGAGGTCGCGCCTGAGGCGCGAGCAGATCTCCTCGTGCGTCAGGCCTGCGCGCGCCGCCTCGACGACCGCACCGAACACGTTGTCGGCCCGGTCTTCGGCGGCGCGCGTCAGGCGATCGAGCGCCCGGTCCACGTCGGCCTGCGAACGCGCCGCTTTCCACGCGACGAACTCGTCGATGTGGTGCTTCATCACCGCCGGGTCCGGGCGTTCGACGAGCGGCCGCTCGTCCTCGGCCTCGTCCACCCGGTAGGCGTTGACGCCCACCACGACCTGCTCGCCCGAGTCGATGCGGTTCTGGAATCGCATCGCCGACGCGCCGATCATCCGCTGCACGACGCCGGCCTCGACCGCCTGGTACATGCCGCCGGCGTCGTCGACGATCTTCATGATCGAAACGATCTTCTGCTCCATCTGGTCGGTGAGCGACTCGACGTAGAACGAGCCGCCGAGCGGATCGATCACGTCGGTGAGGTGCGCCTCCTCGCGCAGGATGTTCTGCGTGGCGACCGCGATGCGCGCGCCGAATTCGCTCGGGCAGGCGAGCGCCTCGTCGTAGGCGTCGGTGTGCAGCGACTGCAGGCCGCCGAAGATTCCCGCCATCGCCTGCACGGTCACGCGGGCGACGTTGTTCAACGGTTGCTGGCGCGTGAGGTCGACCCCCGAAGTCTGGCCGTGGAACTTGAAGCGCCACGAGCGCGGGTCCCTCGCGCCGAGGCGCTCCTTCGCGACGCGCGCCCAGATCCGGCGCCCGGCGCGAAACTTGGCAACCTCCTCGAAGAAGTTCAGCGAGATGTCGAAGAAGAACGTGAAGCGCGGGAGGAACGCATCCGGGTCCATGCCGCGCGCGACGCAGTCCTCGGCGTTCTGGATCGCCGTGGACAGCGTGAACGCCATTGCCTCGGCGGGCGTGGCGCCAGCCTGCTGCATGTGCTGGCCGACCACCGACATCGGGTTCCAGCGCGGCAGGTGCTCGTTGCACCACGCGATGTGGTCCATCAGCACCCGCCTCGCCCCCGGCAGCGACAGCCGGTAGAACATGTGGTTCGCGACGAAGTGCGACAGGTAGTCGCTCTGGTTCGACGTGCCGGCGATGCGGCGCCAATCGGTGCCGCGGCGCTCGGCGGCGACCAGCATGAACGCGAGCAGCGTGAACGGCGACGGGTCGTTCATCGCGCAGGACACCGTGCCGACGTCGACGCCGTCGAGGCTGCGCTGCATGTGCTCGACGTTGTTGATCACGACGCCGCAGGTTCCGAGCAGCTCGGCATCGACGGTGTCCATGTCGTAGCCGCGGTAGACCGAGTTGCACGGGATCAGGGACACCGCGGTGGTGCCGCTGGCCATCATCGCGAGCAGCCGCGCGTTGTAGTCGGCGGGCGTGCCGAGCCCGACCAGCTGGCGCTGGGTCCAGGTGCGTCCGCGGTGCATCGTCGCGTAGATGCCTCGCGTGTAGTCGGGCTGCCCGGGGTAGCTCAAGGGCACGTCGCTGCCGTAGCGCGCCCAGTCGCGAGGCGTGTACAGCGGCTTGATCGCGATGCCCGAGACGTTCTCGATCGATCGGTCGGGGCCGATCGACTCGCGGTATTCGCGCTCCCAGTTTGCGTGCGGATCCGCGTCGGCGCGGGGTTCCAGAAGCGTCGCAGCGACCGGCTTGTTCATCGTGCCCTCCGGGTCGGTTACCGGGCCGGCTCACACGCCCGCGGCGGTGCGCGCCTGGCGCGCTTCGCTCGCGTACTCGCGGATCCTTGCAGTGATGTCGTCGAGCGTACTGCCCGGGTGGAACACCTGGCGCACGCCGGCCTCGAGCAGCATCGGCTCCTCGTTGTCCGGCACGATGCCGCCGACGACGACGCGCACGTCGTCGAGCCCGGCGGTGCGCAGCGCCTTCATCAGCTTGGGCACGATCAGGTGGTCGGTCGCCAGCGACGAGATGCCGATCACGTCGACGTCCTCCTCGATCGCCAGCTTGACCACCGCGTCGACGGTCTGCCACGGCGGCGTGTAGATCACCTCCATGCCGGCATCGCGGCACGCGGCGGCGACGATGCGGCTGCCGCGGTCGTGCCCGTCGAGGCCGATCTTGGTGACGAGCACGCGCGGGCGGAAATCGTTCGTGTTCATGCGAGTTCCCTCATGGTCGGTCGAGCCCGCCCTTCAGCAGGCCGACGAAGCTGCGGGCGATCTGCTCCGGGCGCAGCCGCCCGTCGTCGCGGTACCACTCCTGGCTCCAGTTCAGGGCGCCCATCAGCATCAGGCGCAGGTCGCTGCGCCGCACCCCCGGCGCCAGCGGAAGTTCGGCGACCAGGCGCACGAAGCGTTGCTCGTAGTGGTTGCGCAGTTCGACCAGCTGTGCCGCCACGCTGGGCGCGTCGCCGGGGCGTACGCGGATCACCACCTGCGAGTAGTCGGTGCGGTCGAGAAGCGACGCAAGATGCGCGACGCAAGCCGCTTCGAGCCGTTTCCACGGATCACGCCCGGCCGCGGCGGCCGCGTCGACCTTGCTGCTCAGCCGTCGCACGCCTTCGCGGTACACCGCCACCAGCAGGTCTTCCTTGGTCGGAAAGTGGTAGTACAGCGAGCCCGGTTGCATGCCGATCGGCTGGACGATGTCCCGCACCGACGCGGCGGAGAACCCTCGCTGCGCGAAGACGCGCGCGGCCCCGTCGAGCACCTGCTGCAGCCGATTGTGCGCACGCCGCGCCGGCGCCGGCGCCGGCGCGGCGATCGCCTCGGGCGGAACCTCGGGCGGAACCTCGGAAATGGTCCTGGACACGGCTTGGAGAAATCGGGACAGGGTTCGAAAGATCGGGATGCGTTCGAAAAAGCAGGAATAGCAAAACGAACGGTTGTTTGCCTAAGAGCATAGGCCAGCCGAACGCCGGTCGTCAAACCGCCCGCACCGCGGGCGCATCGCCGGGCGCGGCGACGATCGTGGTGTGAACAGACGCCTAGC